>JBBAPP010000109.1:0-1474 GCA_040400775.1 Polaromonas sp.
CAGGTGACGCCAACGACCACCTCTACCAATGGGATTCATCGCGCGACTACAACCCCGCCGCCGGTCTGGAGCGCATCAGTGCGGCATTACTTGCCATCAACTCAGCAGACGACGAACGCAACCCACCCGAAACCGGCACCCTAGAGCGCGAAATCAAGCGCGTGAAAAATGGACGTATTTATTTAGTGCCTGCCAGCGAATTCACAGCTGGTCACGGTACTACCTTTCAGGCCAAGTTTTGGAAATCGCAGTTGTCGGATTTGCTGCAAACTGCACCGCGATTGGGGAAATGAACGGTAACTACGCAGCGACCTGAGACTGCACCGGATTTTTGACTGTTGTTAAGGCTACTCACATCACGAGGCGCAAGATTTTTTTAATCCTGCGAAAATTCTGAATTCCTTTAACCAAGGTTTTTTCTGGAGTTTTCTTATGCGCCGATTGGTTTTGAAATTTCTGCTGGCCGCAGCAGGTTTTGCGGTGGTGAGCACCGCTTTTTCGCAGTCGGTCTTCCGCGTGACCACCATCCCTGAAGAGGCTGCCACCGAGCAAACCCGTAAGTTCGGTCCGATTGTGAAATACCTTGAAAGTAAGCTTGGTCAAAAAGTCGAATTTATACCCGTGTCTGACTACCCCGCAGCCGTTGAGGCCTTGGTCAACAAGCAGGTCGACATGGTCTGGTTTGGCGGCTTTACCTTTGTGCAGGCCAGTGTCCGCTCTGGTGGCAAAGTAGTTCCGATCGCGCAGCGTGAAGAAGATACCAAGTTTCAATCAGTGTTCATCACCAAGCCTGGTTCAGGTATCAAAACCCTGGCAGACCTGAAAGGCAAACAAGTCAGCTTTGGTTCGCAATCTTCAACGTCTGGCCACTTGATGCCACGCAGCTTTTTGCTGGACAGCAAGATTGACCCTGACAAGGACTTCAAGCGCGTGGCTTACTCGGGTGCGCATGATGCCACCATTGCCTCAGTTGTCAGCGGCAAGGTCGATGCAGCCGCGCTTGACATCACTGTGTGGAGCAAATTCGTCAAAGAAGGCAAAGTAACTGACAAGGACGCCGTGGTGTTCTTCACCACGCCGGGTTACTTTAATTACAACTGGTCGGTTCACGCTGATATGCCTGTAGCCCAGCGCGAGCGCGTGAAAAAAGCATTGCTGGACATTGACCCGAAAACACCCGAAGGCAAAGAAATTCTGGACCTGAACCGCGCCAGCCGTTATATATCCACAGTGCCCGAGAATTACCGTGGCATTGAGGCCGCAGCGCGCAGCGCCGGCTTGCTCAAGTAAGCCACGTGCGAATCACGCTGGCCGAGGCATCGGCGCGTCATCCGGCAGCAAAAGTCAATGTACCTGATACGCTGCGTCATTTGTCTCTAACGGTGCAATCGGGCGAGCATGTGGCCATTATTGGCCCGTCAGGCGCGGGTAAAACCACGCTGCTGCATTTAATAGCCTGTGCCTTAAAGCCCAC
>JBBAPP010000109.1:1574-8148 GCA_040400775.1 Polaromonas sp.
TTTGACTTGTCTGAAAAGCTATTTGAACGGGTGGATCGTCTGTCTGGCGGTGAACGTCAGCGTGTTGGACTGGCGCGGATTTTGGCGTCTAACGCGCAGTTGCTCTTGGTCGATGAGCCCTTGTCCGCGTTAGACCCGTCGCGCAGTGAACAAGCCATCCAAACCCTGACCGACATCGCCACTGAGCGTAATGCGACGCTGGTCGCATCGCTGCACCATGTGGAAATGGCTTTGAAATCGTTTCCCCGAATCATTGGTATGCGGGATGGTTTGGTGGTGTTTGATGTGCCTGCAGGCCAGGTAACGTCCGAACAATTGCGTGATTTGTACGCGCAGCACTTGCATGAGCTGACTGGCGCTGCGGTCGAAGCCGACAACCTGCCGCTGGCAGCGCCTTCGCCAGCCGTGATGCATTGCCGTTGATGCCAGCCGTGACGACATCGGGCAGCAAGCGAGACCCAGCCTGGGCTGGCCGCGTCTTTTGGCTGTTGGCATTAGGCGTGCTGCTCTGGCCCTTGTTGGTGCTGACTGAGTTCAAAGTCTGGACGCTATTTGAAGCCAGTAATTTAAAGCCTACGTTAAGGTTTTTAAGCGACTTTTTCCCACCCAACATCGACGTTGAATTTTTATTGCTGGTGGCCAAAGAAACCTGGCGTACCGTTGCGATTGCCACAGCAGGCGTTGCACTGGCTTTGGTTTTGGCCATACCGCTGGCGCTGCTGTCGGTGCGCGTGCTGTCGGTGTCTGCCTTGACAGGAAAGATGGATAAACTGCCAGCCGTCTTGCGCACACTGCTCCGCTGGCTGATGGTGCTGTTGCGTAGCGTGCCCGAGTTAATTTGGGCGCTGATTTTTGTTCGTGTGGTGGGCTTGGGGCCTACTGCGGGCGTGATTGCGATTGCACTCACCTACGGCGGCATGCTGGGAAAAGTTTATGCTGAAATTTTGGAAAGTGGTGACGTGCAGGTCACGCAAAGCCTGCTGCGCAATGGAGCTGGGCCGGTGCAAGCGTTTTTTTATGGCCTGTTGCCGCAAAACGCTGCCGAACTGACCAGTTACACGGTGTATCGCTGGGAATGTGCGATTCGCTCGTCGGCGGTCCTGGGCTTTGTGGGTGCGGGCGGGCTGGGCCAGCAGATGGATGCATCGATGAAGATGTTTAACGGCTCAGAAGTTTCCACCATGCTGATAGTTTTCATGCTGTTGGTGTGGTTCGCCGACGCAACCAGCGCTTGGCTGCGCAAACAGCTCGGGTAGGGTATGCCAGCCATCAAAATACGACCCCATCAATTGCCGCCACCGCTGTTTGACGCGCGCTGTAAGGCCTGCTGGTTTGTTTTAGGCTTGGCGTGCTTAACGGTCGCCAGCTTTTGGACACTGGACTTGAAATGGGCACAATTTTTCAGCGTCGATGCCAGCCGCCGAATGGGTAAATTCATCGGCGAGATGCTGGTACCTGAAACCAGTATCAAATTTTTAATCAAACTGAGCTGGGCTGCACTGGAGACGCTGGCCATGAGCGCTTTGGGGACCCTATTAGCTGTTATTTTCGGCTTGGCGCTGGCTGTGCCTGCCAGTAAAACCCACAGTGACGACCTCGCCCGTTGGCGTGGATTGAGCCGTCTGGTGCTCAATATGCTGCGCAGTATTCCTGAGCTGGTGTGGGCGGCACTGTTGCTGATCAGCGCTGGCTTGGGGCCGTTGGCGGGTACGTTGGCGTTGGCGCTGCACACGTCTGGCGTGCTGGGGCGCTTGTTTGCCGAAAGCATTGAAAACGCCAGCCCTGGTCCGGCATTCGCGTTGCGTGCACGCGGTACCAGCGAGGTCAAAATTTTTTGGTACGCCATACTGCCGCAAATCTTGCCGCAGCTCGTGAGCTACATGCTCTACCGATGGGAAAATAACATTCGCGCCGCTGCTGTGCTGGGTGTGGTGGGGGCGGGTGGGCTGGGTCAAATGCTGGCTTTTCACATGGGGCTGTTTCAAATGCAAGAAACCAGCAGTATTTTGTTGGCCATGCTGCTGATGGTGGCCCTGGTGGATGCCATCAGTTATGCTTCGCGCCGCATGATGGCCAGTTGATTTGAAATTAATGGGTTAATACTGCGCCGCAACTTGATGTGAGCCGCCAACCCACCTGATGCGGTATTCGCCAAGTCCAATACACCGCCCATGCGCTGCATGGTTTTCTCAACAATCGCCAGACCCAAACCAGCACCGGTAGCCGCGGTGCGCGCTGCGTCGCCCCTGAAAAACGGGCGCGTCAGTTTTGACAGCATCTCGGGCGCTACGCCAGTACCGTGGTCGCGTACCTTGATCAAAATCCACTGATCACGTGCTTTGGCGGCAATATCAACCAGCGCGATACCAGTTTCGGGTGTTTTACCGTAGCGGCGAGCGTTTTCCAACAGGTTAGAAATTACCCGCAACAGTTCAACCTCATCGGCCAATACGTGCAGGTTGTCGGGCATGGTCACGGTGATGCGCATGTCATCGGCTTCACCCACCGCATAAATGGCGGCTTCTATCACGGCGTTCAGCGACACCGTCTCCAGCTCTGCCGGGTCCTGTCTTGCATAGTCCAGAAATTTGTCAATGATGGCGTCCAATTGCATGATGTCAGCTGCCATGTGGGCGCGTGCATCTTCATCGGCTACGCTCATTTCTGTTTCTAGCCGCAGGCGTGCCAGTGGCGTACGCAAATCATGCGATATTCCGGCCAGCATGATGACGCGGTCTTGCTCAATTTTTGACAACTGCTCGGCCATGCGGTTAAAGCCGATATTGACTTCGCGAACCTCGCTGGTGGCAGCGCTTTCGTCCAGCAGCTTGGCATCAAAATCACCATCACGCATGCGGCTGGCTGCAAACGACAGTTGCTTCAGTGGGCGGTTGATCAACCTCGCAATAAAGGCTGCCCCCAGCAGCGACAGCGCCGCCGCCGTGACCAGCCATATCACCCAGGTGCTGCCCCGGGTCGGGCCGATGCGTGATTCGTCGGTTTGCAGCCAGTAGTTGTCCTTCTCAACCATAAAACCAACCCATAAACCTTTTTGTCCATTGACTTCACTGGCCACCAGCGTACCCGCACCTAGCCTTACTTTGATCTCTTCACTCGTGCGCTGACTTAGCTTATCGTTGACCATCAGTTCAAACTTGTCTTTAGGCTCGCGTAGCGTGATACGAACCCGCTCTTCATCGGACAGTATTTTGATCAGCTGGTCACGTGTAATAGCGTCTGAATAGCGCAGCGCCACGCGGCTTAAGTTAACCAGCGAGGCAAGCTGCTGCGCGCTTTGAATGGCACGCGGTTCGGACTCTAAAGAGCGGTAGGTTTGCAGCCACGCCACGATGGAGCCAAACAGCAACAAGGCTAAAAAGAAAAAAGTCCGCCAAAAAAGACTGATGCCCCGTCGTGGCCGCATTTCAAGCGGGGCGGGGGCGGTTTCTAAAGGCGTTGGGCTGGCAATATCCATAGAGCCATCGTACGGCAATCTTTAAATCTGAAGCGCGGGCTTAATTCGTTCCATCCGGTACAAATACATACCCCACGCCCCACACGGTTTGGATGTAGCGTGGAGCAGCGGCATCAACTTCAATCAGCTTGCGAAGGCGCGATACCTGCACGTCCAGGCTGCGGTCAAACGGCTCAAATTCGCGGCCTCTAGCCAATTGGGCCAACTTTTCACGCGACAGCGGCAGGCGTGGGTGGCGCACCAGCGTTTTCAGCATCGCAAACTCGCCTGAGGTCAGCGGCAGTTCCTCACCACTTTTGTGTAACGACCGAAGACCCAGGTCAAACGAGAACGGCCCGAAAGTAATAACTTCTTGGTCTTGTGATGGTGACCCCGGCCCTTCAGTTGCAGGGCGGCGGCGCAGCACAGCATGTACCCTGGCCAATAGCTCACGCGGGTTAAACGGCTTGGATAAATAGTCGTCAGCGCCTACTTCCAGTCCGACAATACGGTCAACGTCTTCGCCCTTGGCAGTCAGCATAATGATGGGGGTGCGGTCCTTTGCGGCGCGTAAGCGGCGGCAAATTGACAAGCCGTCTTCGCCCGGCAACATCAGATCCAGCACAATTAAATCAACCGCATCGCGCAACATGATACGGCTCAGCGCTTTGCCGTCCTCGGCCAATATCACCTCAAAACCTTCTTGTGCCAGGTAACGGCTCAGCAGGTCGCGGATGCGGGCATCGTCATCCACGATGAGGATTCTATCGGCACGGGCAGTAGTGGTGGCTGGTGTCATTTTTATTTCGTCGTTGATAACATAGCCACATTAAAAAGCTGAAAACGCAAGATGTAGCTTACAACTTTTAATTTAACACAAAGTTACAACACTTTCCATTTTTGTCTAAGAAATTTGTATTTTTAGCATGCCTCCCAGCTGAATTCTATGGGAACTGTGCCCTCAGGACTGATGCGCCAAAGCACCAAAACAATATTTATCTGAGATTGTCCATTGGCGTTAGATCCGTTCGGGCTGAGCCCTTAGACGTGCTCAGGACAGCCTTTGTCGAAGCTTTTAGCTATCGTAAAAATCCCTTCGACAGGCTCAGGGCGAACGGTCTAATAAACAATCCCGGTTTATTTGGTAATTTGGCCTCAATAATCTTAAAAACAACAGTTGACTGCTGGCAAACATTTCACAGGCCGCATGAATACTCACTTTCTCCCCCTTCTGGCCGCTCAGCGTATGGGTGACCCCGCTATGCACCCTATGACACCACGCCAAACGCGCCCATCCGCGTTGATACTCCTTGCGGGCAAGAGCCCGCAGCGACTCACGCCTTGCTGGACACGCCGGGCGCGGCGCCCTCAGTCGCATCCAACTGCAGTTTTAGAATAACGCCAATAACAAAAAGCTAAAAGAAAGCGAAGCGCGTGCCCAACACTTACGCCTCCCTCTGTAAGCTACAAAATAAATAGCTGCTTGCTCCCTAATTACCTTAACGACAGACCTTTTTCTACCTATTGCGGTGATGCGCGATGCTATGTAGAACCTTGCCCAGTGGTCGTCCAGCGGCAGCGTTGTAGTCCAGCAAGACCTGCCATCAATGGCCATGCCCCGGCCAGCTGTGTCGCGCGTTGTCAATACATTCAGGCCTTGCGCGCTGGCATTGAAGGCGTCAATGCAAGGTTGAGCCCTCAGCGTTTAGCGGCTCGAGCCTGAAAAAACCAGTGCCCAGTGTGCCTTGGCCAATTTCTGCTTCGCTGGCTCCGCGCACCGATTCAACTTTCAAATTCAACCGCAGCGCTATGCCTGCCAGTGGGTGGTTGCCGTCGAGCACGACATGTTCAGGGTAGATTTCTGTAATGGTGTAGATTTTGTTTTTCGGTGTGTCAGAACTGGAACCCATGGGCAACGTGGCGCCATCAATGGTCATGCCTTCTTCAAGCTCGGCAGGGAAAAGCACACGTTGTTCTAAAAACACCAAGTTTTCGTCATAGTCGCCAAAGGCTTGCTCGGGCTCTAGTTGAAAAGCCAAGGTATCGCCTGCTTCATGACCTTGCAGGTATTCTTCTATTTTTACCAGCAAATCCTGGCCGCCTAGTAAGAACTCAATGGGTTCATCGAGTTCGTCCAATACTTCGCCCAGAGTGTCTTTTAACGTCCATGTAAGGGCAGCAACGCATTGTGGAGTGATTTTCATCAGACAATTGTCCCATGGATACACACAAACCACTGGTCTTGTTGGCCGGTCTGACCCCGGCGCAGTTTATGCGTCGTTATTGGCAGAAAAAGCCTTTGCTGGTACGCGCTGCAATACCCGGCTTTGAGCCATTGCTGAGCCGAACCGAGCTGTTTAAGTTGGCCTCGCGTGAGTCAGTTGAGTCCCGGCTGATTGTTAAAAACAGTCAGGGTTGGCGTATGAAAAGTGGCCCTTTTAAGCCGCGCATGGCGGATGGTTTTCCGCCCTTAAAGCAAGCGGCATGGACATTGCTGGTGCAAGGCGTCGATGGGCATGATGCGGCGGTGCATCAGTTACTCCAGCAGTTTCGTTTTGTGCCAGATGTACGTCTGGATGATTTGATGATTTCATGGGCCACACCAGGCGGTGGCGTAGGCCCGCATTTTGACAGCTACGACGTGTTTTTATTACAAGCCAGTGGCCGCCGCCTTTGGCGTATCAGTCAACAAAAAGACTTGACCCTGCAGGAGGGTCAGCCATTAAAAATATTACAAAACTTTGAACCTGAAGAGGCGTTTGTGCTGGAGGCCGGTGACATGCTTTACTTGCCGCCGGGCTATGCACATGACGGCATCGCTGAAGCAAGTGTTGGGCAAGACGGCAAGGTGCGGGATTGCATGACCTATTCGATAGGGTTCAAAGCGCCGGTTGCGCAAGAATTGGCCGCTGAAATATTGCATCGGCTGGCTGAATTCAGCGAAGACGCGCTTCAAGTGCTCAGACCTGGTCGCCCTGCAAACATTTACCGTGATGCGGCGCAAGCTGCCACTGCTACGCCGGCACAATTGCCAAACAGTCTGGTGAGTTTTGCGCAAAAAGCCATGCATGATGCGCTGAAAGACCCGTTGGCGCTGGGCTGTGCCTTGGGTGAAATCTT
>JBBAPP010000110.1:0-2271 GCA_040400775.1 Polaromonas sp.
CCTGCCATGGTGCAAGCGGCCAGCGGCGTGCCACACGGCTGGGCCTGGGCCTGGTGGGCGCTGGCTATTTGCTGCCTGCTGGCAACCGGCGTATTGGCATGGGTCGGGCGGCGCTTGCAGGCGCTGACCGCGCCCGTCATCAGCGACGCGCCGGCAGTACCTGAGCGCTACTTCCGGTGGCGGGACTTTGCCCCTAGTCTGCTGGGCTACATGCTGTTTGGTGTGGGTTACATCGGCTACATGACTTTTGTGGTGGCGCTGCTGAAGGAGCAGGGCTTTGGATCTCAAGCCGTCACGCTGTTTTACGCGCTTTTAGGTCTGGCGGTAATGGCGTCGTCACGCATTTGGGCCGGCCTGCTGGATCGCTTCAAGGGCGGGCAGGCGCTGGCTCTATTGAATGCGCTGCTGGGCGTTGCCAGCGTGCTGCCTGCACTCACAGCGGCCTGGCCGCTGGTGCTGCTGTCTGGTGTGATGTTTGGCGCTGTGTTTTTGTCAGTCGTCGCCAGCACCACCGCTTTGGTGCGTCACAACCTGCCGCAAAACCAGTGGGCAGCGGGCATCAGCGCTTTCACCATTGTGTTTGCAGCGGGTCAAATCATTGGGCCTACGGTGGTGGGCTGGATAGCCGATGGATCGGGTGGGGGCAACGACCTGGCAGGCTTGCAGCGTGGGCTGATATTTTCAGCACTGGTCTTGTGGTTGGGTGCGGCAGTGGCTATCCGGCAGCATGCGCTGGGTGCAAGTCGAGCGTAGGTTCAACCACCAGCCGTCAACCGCTTGGGCTTAATCTCCACCGAATCGTTTGTCGTGCTCATCCACACGGTGCCGACTTGCACGGTGTTCTGTAGTTGCATGCTGCGCTCGGCCAGCTTGGCCAGCGCCTGGCTTTGCGCTGCTTCAATCTGCCATACCACCAGGTTGCTGGCGCGGCTGAGTTTGGTTTCTATGCCTTTCCACCACACGGCGGTGCTGCTTGAAAAGCTGTACGCCGTGACGCGCTCGGCCCGGCCTGCGGCCTTCATCAGGCGTTTGTCGTCTGGCTGTCCGACGTCTATCCAGTGCTGAATTTGATCGGTGTAGTCTTTGTGCCATAGGGCGGCTTCGTCGACATCCCACAGGTCTTTGGCAAATTCGAGCTTGCCTTTTTTAGCATCAGCTGTCACATGACGGCAAAGCCCAGCGGTGCGACGCCTTCGGTAAATGCGACATGTGTACCTTGGGAGGTTTGCGTTTTTACCAGGGGAAATCTGCACGCGAGCGGTGCAACTGGAAGACGACATGACCTCGATTGGTTTCGCCGGGACACCATGACCTGCTTCGGTCAACGCGCGCAGCGAAATCCGATGTTGTGATGTCCTGCAGCCGGGTTACGCGAAAGATCGCGGCCGCGCTGGGTCGTCGTGATTGCTCCGGGCTGCGAGTCGTGGCCCCCGCCGCGCGTGGCACGCACCAGTCCCGGCATCAAGTCTTCGCGGCCATCGGTGGCGCTGTAGGGATACGGACGGTAGGCGCTCGAAACCCATTGCCAAACGTTGCCAGCCATTTCGCGCACCCCGTAGGGGCTGGCACCGCCGGGATGGGTATCGACCGGCGCGGTCTCGTTCCATCCCGCCGCGAACTGGCCGCGCCCGCGTTCTGGCAACTCGGAGCCCCACGGATAGCGCCGACCGTCGGTGCCCCGTGCCGCTTTCTCCCATTCGGCCTCGGTCGGCAAACGCTTGCCGTTGACCGCACAGTAGCTGACGGCGCCCAACCAAGGTACTTCCACTGCCGGGTGATTTCCGAATCCAGGGTCAGCCAGCCAGCGCTCGCCCTGGCGGTGAATGCGCGCGTCGGGGTCGTCAAAGTCGTAAAGCCGCGCGGTTGCGCCGGCTTTTTCGAGCTGCAAGTTCAGAAAGTTGGCGTACTGCGTGTTGGTCACGGGGAAACGGTCGATCAAAAACGCGGCGAGTGTGACCGGATGCGCCGGGCGTTCGTCTTCAGGGCCGTGCTTGCTGCCCATCATGAACGGCCCGGCGGGGATATCCACCATCTCGCTGAGCGGTGCCTCCGCCGAAGCCAACAGGGCGAAGAAAGCAGCAAACGCCGAGATCACCATGCGGCCCATATTGCGGCTCACAACGCACCCCCATCCCGGTTCCCCTGAAGGAGAAGTCTAATCCTGGTCTTGAACGAAGCCGCTGCCCGGAGTAATTTCCGCCAGTGCTGAAACGAACTATCTTGCACATTCACCCCTTCACCCCTTCACCCCTTCACCCCTTCACCCATTCA
>JBBAPP010000110.1:2371-8076 GCA_040400775.1 Polaromonas sp.
TTCACCCATTCAACTTTGTTGGAGTGATTTTGCAATATTTCGTGAGGGCACCCCCCCATAACAATGATGCGCTGAATCATCGGCACCGCCAGCCTGAGCAACCCAGAAGTCGCTGGTGTGCGTTGGATTTAAAAAGTCCGTCGTTTCTGTTGTTCATTTCGCACTCTCCAATGACTGAATTTGACCATCAGCTATGGCATACGTTTTTCGGGGGCAAGATCGCATTCCTACAGCCTTGAAATTTAATTTTTACGATTGAATCAATTCATATCGAAGGCCGATATACAATACAGACATGATATTGTCGTTTGCCAACAATGACACGTCGGCTCTGCATCAGCGCAGGCGAGTCGCACGCTGGGCGAATATCGAGGCAGTGGCGCGGCGAAAGTTAGATCAGCTCGATGCTGCTGGTGAACTCACTGATCTTGGTTCTCCATTTGGCAACCGATTGGAGGCCTTGAGCGGAAATCGAAAAGGGCAGCACAGCATTCGCGTCAATGATCAGTTCCGCGTGTGCTTTGTCTGGACAACGCATGGACCTAAAAATGTTGAGATTGTTGACTACCACTGAAGGTATTAGCTATGAAAAAATTACCTCCCATCCACCCAGGTGAGCAACTGCGTGAAGAATTCATGTTGCCATTGGGTCTGTCAAGTAACGCCCTGGCGCGGGCTTTGAATGTGACCCCAGCCCGCATCAATGAAATTGTGCGAGAAAGGCGCGGCATCAGCGCTGACACCGCGTTGCGACTAGCGCGGTTTTTTAGTACATCGCATCAGTTCTGGTTAAACCTGCAAAGCAATTACGACGTGAAATGCGCCGAGGATGCGGCGGGCAAAGTGATTTCACGTATTCGGCCCTGGAGTGAGCTTGCTGTGCCTGCTGCCGCATAAAACGAGATTCTTCGGCTTCATCGTGAGGGATAGCGTGAAGTTAAGGGGCTGTGCGCATTTGCGCAGTCCCGCTTGAGCGTGGGGTTAACTATGAACTGCGTCGTTTTTTGAATCGCCCCCTTTCGCACCAATACTTGACCTTGACCGTGCCGGTAGCAACGGTATTACTTTGATAGTTACTGAAATGCGGCTGATTTGAAGTAAACATCTCCTGTGCGAATTCGCAGATAGCACGATTGTGTTTTGCATTGCCTTCGACATTTTTAGCGGAAGGGCATCGAAAGTTGCGACGTGAATCCTAAGGGAGTCGTCGTGCTTTTGTGTGGGTATATCAATGCCAGTGCGGTACAGCGTGTATTCAGCGTTGTCTGCGATTGCGCAGGAAGTAATGAGTCCCAGAGACAAAACTGCTATTAATTTTTCATCATGCTCCCCTCATAGCTAACGAATTGCGTTTATCTGCCGCGAGGCCAAGTCTGTAGAAACCAAGAGCACCTCCTGCGACAGATAAACCTTGTTTGACTGAACCGCCTGCGAGGCGACCGAGACCTGGGGATTGAAATATTCGCCTCCGACATTTCGTTCAATTTATGGCCCAGATCGCGCCAGCATTCGAAGTTGCTGCGCGGGCGTTGGTGCGTTGCGCCGTGATCGAACCCACCGCCTTCGGTGTTGAAAACCAGGTTCAAAGTGAGGTGCGGACCTTTTTTGTTTAGAGAGACATGGACGGCCGCTCAGCCATCGCCGCTCGCCAGCGTTGCAGGTGTGGGTGTTGTTCGCCGGGCTTGATCTTCACAATGCGTGCAAAGTCAAGGGCCACCACGGCAGTGATGTCGGCCACACTGAAGCTGTCGGTGGCGATGAAGTTGCGGTCAGCCAGGCGCTCATTCAGCATGACAAAGAACTGTTGCAGCCTTGCCAAGCCGCGTTGCGCCAGTTCGGGAATTTGCGGGTGGTTCATTTGCCCAGGAAGCGCCCGGTTGGCCATGGCCGGCGCACTGTTGCGCAGCGCTTCGGCGACGGCCATCAGCCCCTCGAACTCGACGCGCCAGTTCCAACTGGCAATTTGCGCCCTTTCGTTCGGGGTGGTGCCCAGTAGCGGCGGCTCTGGGTAACGCGCTTCCAGGTAGGCCGTGATCGCCGCGTTGTCGGTCAGTACAGCGCCATCTTCCGTGCGCAGTGCGGGGACTGTGCACTGCGGATTGATTTTTTGGTAGGCGTCGCTCAATTGCTCGGAATTCCTCAAGTCCACCTGGACCGTTTCATGGGTAATCCCCTTTTCGGCGAGCAAAATTCGGGCGCGGCGCGGGCTGGGCGCGGTGCTGCAGTCATACAAAGTGATCATGATTGAAATTCGCTTAGGGAGCAGGATAAGACAGGACAGGATAAAAAGGTCAGCTGAGCATCAAAGCGGCGCAGCCAGCTTGTCCTGGGTCTTGGTGTCGAAGTCGCTGGCATCATGGCGCTCGTGCAATTGGCTAGCTGGCGCGCCGATGGTGCGATTGACCATGCGACCGCGCCGGACGGCCGGACGCTGGGCAATCTGGTTGGTCCAGCGCAGCACATGGGTGTACGCCTGAACTTGCAGGAATTCACCGGCTTCGTACAACTGGCCCTTGACCAGCGTGCCGTACCAGGGCCACACCGCCATATCGGCAATGGTGTACGCGTCCCCTGCCAAATAAGGCGACTCGGCGAGGCGACGGTCGAGTACATCAAGCTGGCGTTTGACCTCCATCGCGTACCGATCGATCGCGTATTCTATTTTTGTCGGCGCGTAAGCGTAGAAATGACCAAAACCCCCGCCCAGAAAAGGCGCACTGCCCATCTGCCAGAACAGCCACGACAGGCATTCGGCACGCTTGGCGCCCTCTAAAGGAAGAAAGGCGCCGAACTTCTCGGCAAGATAAATCAGGATCGCACCTGACTCAAACACCCTAAGCGGCGTCGGTCCGCTGTGATCCACCAGCGCCGGGATTTTGGAGTTTGGATTGGCGGAGACGAAACCGCTGCCGAACTGGTCACCGTCATGGATCCGAATCAGCCAGGCGTCGTATTCTGCGCCACGGTGCCCCGCTGCCAGCAGCTCCTCCAACATCACCGTCACCTTGACGCCGTTCGGCGTGCCCAGCGAATAGAGCTGTAGCGGATGTCGCCCGACCAGCAGTTCCTTGTCATGGGTCGGGCCCGCGGTCGGGCGATTGATACTGGCGAAGCGGCCACCGTTTTCCTTGCTGTCAGACCAGACCTTGGGCGGCGTATAGGAGGAGTTGTTCATGAAGGGAGTAGTTTGTCGTGATGAAGACCAATGAGGCGAAAGCGATATGTGCATGGTACGCGTAACGCCGTCGGCTGAAGCTTGATCCATGCTGACGATATTGGTACGTCAGTCCCTGATTACACCTGCTTTCTGGCCGTTCAGCCGCCAGTCGTCAACCGCTTGGGCGTAATCTCCACCGAATCGCTTGTGGTGCTCATCCACAGCGTGCCGTCTTGCACGGTGATCTGTAGCTGCATGCTGCGTTCAGCCAGCTTGGCCAGGGCTTGGCTTTGCGCGGCTTCAATTTGCCACACCACCAGATTACTGGCGCGTGTGAGTTTGGTTTCAATGCCTTTCCACCACACGGCGGTGCTGCTGGAAAAGCTGTACGCCGTGACGCGCTCGGCCCGGCCTGCGGCCTTCATCAGGCGTTTGTCGTCTGGCTGTCCGACGTCTATCCAGTGCTGAATTTGATCGGTGTAGTCTTTGTGCCATAGGGCGGCTTCGTCGACATCCCACAGGTCTTTGGCAAATTCGAGCTTGCCTTTTTTATCATCTGAAGGCACGTTCAAGGCAAACGCCAGCAAACGAATCATCATGCGCTCGTCGGCTTCTGACGGGTGCCGGGCGATGATCACGTTGTGGTCGGCGTAGACGCTGCGGTCCATGTCGGCAATCGCCAGCTGGGCTTTGTAAATGGTGGCTTTGAGTGCCATACGGCTCTTTTCTTGTTAACGCTAAACCTCATATTGGAACAGAGCGACGGCTGGGCAATGTTTGGCGCCAATCGTTATAGTCATGACATGCCGATCAAGTTATCTGTTCTCGACCAATCTGTTGCTGTCACGGGCCAGACTGAAGACGCTTCTATCCGCCATACCCTGGCGCTGGCGCAGCATACCGAGAGGCTGGGCTACCATCGTTTTTGGGTCAGTGAGCACCACAGCCACCCCAGCATTGTGGGCTCTGCCCCCGAGGTCTTGATGGCCGCCATCGCTGCCACCACCAGCCGCATCCGCATTGGCAGCGCGGGCGTGATGCTGCCGCACTATGCACCGCTGAAAGTGGCCGAACAGTTCCGGGTTCTTGAAGCGCTGGCACCAGGCCGCATTGACCTGGGCGTGGGGCGCGCGCCAGGCTCTGACATGCGGACGGCGCGGCTGCTGCGGCAAAGCCCACAGCAGTCCAGCGATGATTTTCCGATTCAAGTACGCGAATTGCAGGCCTGGGTATCAGGCATTGACCTGCCTGCAGGCCACCCCGGCCAAGGCGTCACCGCCAACCCCACCGGGCCGACCAGCCCCATGCTGTGGATGCTGGGCAGTTCTGACTATGGCGCGCAACTGGCTGCGCACTATGGCCTGCCGTATGCATTTGCGTACTTTATTACTGACGGCCAGGGCGCTCACCAGGCGCTGGATGTGTACCGCCAGTTGTACCGTCCCAGCGCGCTACACCCCACGCCGCAAGCCGTGCTGTGCGTATGGGCGCTGGCCGCTGATACCGAGGCCGAGGCTTGGCAGCATTTTTCTGGCCGCGAGCGCTGGAAGATTGACCGCAACCGTGGCGCGATTGGCGCGCTGCCTTCGCCCGAAGAAGTTGCAGCACGGCCCTACACTGCGGCTGAGCAGGTGCAAGCCCATCAACTGCGCGCCCATGCGCTGGTCGGCAGCGGCCCGCAAGTCGCCGCCAAGCTGCGTGCATTGGCTGAGTCTCTGGGTGTTGATGAATTGGTAGTGATTACTTGGGCACATGACCCGGCGGCGCAGCGCCGATCCTATGAAATACTCGCCAATCAATTTTTTTGATTTTTTATCATTGCCTTTTAAAACACCAAGACCCATCCACATGACTGCACAACTTTTTAATACCGCCATTGCGGGCAGCCTGCCCAAGCCAGCATGGCTGTCTGAAACCAACAAACTCTGGCCGCAATGGAGGGCAGAAGGCGAGGAACTCAAGCAGGCCAAGGCCGATGCCACACTGTTGTGGATTAAAGCGCAAGAAGATGCAGGCCTGGACGTGATTGGCGATGGCGAGCAGTCGCGCCAGCATTTTGTGCACGGCTTTTTAGAGCAGGTCGAAGGTATTGATTTTGCGCACAAAGTCAAAATGGGCATACGCAACAACCGCTACGACGCCATGGTGCCGCAAGTGGTGTCCACGCTGAGGTTAAAAGGCCGTGTGCATGCGGCCGAGGCGCAACTGCTGCGCGCGCATACCGTCAAAAAAATCAAGTTCACGCTGCCCGGCCCGATGACGATTGTGGACACCGTGTCGGATCAGTTTTACGGCGATAAAATAAAAATGGCGATGGCCTTTGCCGAGCTGTTGAACCAGGAAGCCCTGGCGCTGCAAGCCGATGGCGTGGACATCATTCAGTTCGATGAACCGGCTTTCAATGTCTACATGCAGGAGGCTGCAGACTGGGGTGTGAAGGCGCTTGAAGTCGCCGCACGCGGCTTGACCTGTACGACGGCCGTGCACATTTGCTACGGCTACGGCATCAAGGCCAATGACGACTGGAAAAAAACATTGGGCGACCAGT
>JBBAPP010000111.1:0-8075 GCA_040400775.1 Polaromonas sp.
AGGGCCAGCCCAAAAGGACTGGCCCTGTCATTCGTGCGCTGAGTTCAGCGCAGCCTGTTTACAGGCAGCACGCCAGCATATTCAGGCAGCACGCGGCTAGATCGCCGCAGCAGTCGCTTGCCGCAAATGCAAGGGCTGAGGCCGACATCAAAATTGCGCCTGCCGATACTTTCAAGAATAATTTTTTCATAATGGTTTCCAAAAAATTGAAGAGAATTCTGCAAATGAAAGCAGAGGTACTCAATCAGGCGGAGTCCATATTTGCAAAACAGGGCCGGTGGGGGGCCGGTCGTTGCCCGTATGCGGGAAGAACAGCCTCTGCGGTACATCTAATACGCGCTGCTGGGTGAGGTCTGCCGTTGGCGCACTGCAAGCTTGACACATAAGCATATTGGCGCAACTGGGCATGTCTTGGCACAAAGTCTCGCAACAGTTGGCAGGCATCGGTAAAGCGTCCGCGCGTGAGCTGTTACTAAACGCCCCCAGGGAGAGTGCCAAAGTCAGCAGGGCGATCCAGATTGTGCTGCGCATGGCACAGATGCTACTACCAAAGTGTAAGAAGCACCCCCGGTGCGACTTATCTCCAAGCATATGCCCCCATGCGACTTGGGTTTATGTTCGTCGTAGATAATCACGGCATGAAACGCGCCTTGTACCTTTTACTAATGGTTTGGATTACCCTGCAATCCACCTTGGTACAGGCGCATATGGTCGAAGAAAGCTTGCACCAACTGAGCCACACGACGCTAGTGGCTGACCACGCGGTTGCGGATGCCGAGCAGAAAGAGTCTTGCAACGTAATTACGTGCAGCCACCCCGTAGGCGACATTTATTTGATCTCCAAACTTTGCTGGGGCCAACTGTCTTGTTCGATCCCATCTACGGTACTGCCGCTGGAGTCTGCCCATGCGGTAGACGATATTGAACGCCCCAAATGGTCCAACCCCGCCCCTTGCGTGGCGGGCATTTGAGGCCGTAGACAGACCTTTTCACCTCCCTTTGCGGTTCTCAGGCTCGCCGAAGTTGTTTTTCACTTCGGAGAGATTCCTTGTTTCTATTTTCAAATTCGCTGCGGCGCGGGTGCGCCGTAATTCCTGCGCTTGCGTCGGTGTTTCTGGCGTTGCCGCTATCAGCTGTGGCGCAAACCAACACCGCACCCATTCCTCAATCGGGCTCAGTTAGCGCCTCAAGCGCGCCCACAACTTTGCGTGCCGCGCTAGAAGCGGCTTGGGCATTGCACCCATCTTCCCGCGCGTCTGCCAACCGCACAGCCGAGCTGGATGCCCGCGCTCGCGCTGCGCAGTCCCTCACATCAGGCCCAGCTTCCGTGGGTTTGGCCCACCGCACAGATGCCTGGAGTGGCGACGCCGGTCTGCGTGAAGTCGAGGCCGAGGTCGAGGTCCCGTTGTGGAACCTCGGCGTGCGGCGTGCGACGCAAAACCAGGTGACTGCGGATGGATCTGCCTTGGCTTGGCAACAAAGCGCTGAGCGACTCAAGCTGGCGGGCGAGGTGCGCGAAGCCGCAGCGCAGGTGGCGCTAGCGCGCGCGGAGCGCGACAGCGCAGCACGCAAACAGCTTGAAGCCACGCAGCTGGCAGACGACATAGAGCGGCGGGTAAAAGTGGGCGATTTAGCCCGCGTAGATGCCTTGCAAGCCCGCGCCAGCGCGCAGCAGGCACAAGGGCTACTGGCCCAAAGTGATGCGGCACTGCTGCGCACGCTGGGCCAGTGGCGCGCGCTAACCGGCCAAACGCAGGCGGCCAGCCTGGAGGAGGCCTCGCCAAGTGCTGTTGCGCAGAACCCGGCTGCTGCCCTGCGGAACTTACCAACCGAGCCTAGCGATCACCCCGCCTTGCAAGCTGCGCAAGCCCAGGTTTACAGCGCACGGGCGCGCTTGGCGCTGACCGAGGCGGATCGGCGTGACCCCATGGCGCTGGGCCTTGGCGTGACGCGCGAGCGCGCTGCTACTGGGGCCAATATGGAGACATCCGTCCGTCTTGCTCTTCGGATTCCGTTGGGGGGTGACAGCCGCAATGCGCCCAAGCTGGCTGCCGCGCGCGCCGAGCTGGACGCCGCACAAGCTCAAGCCGACGCCGTTGTTCGCCAGACCGAAGCCGATATCGCCGCTGCCAGTGCGGATCTGGACGCCGCACGTCGCCAGGAGGCACTGGCTGCTCAGCGCGCAGCGCTGTCGATGCAAATGCAGGCCTTGGTGGCCAAGTCGTATCGATTGGGCGAAAGCGACTTGCCCACCCGCATGAGGGCGGACAACGAAAAGTTTGACGCCGATCTCTCTTTGGCCCGCGCACGCATCGCTTTGCAGCGCGCCATATCCCAATTGAACCAATCTCTCGGATACCTCCCATGACAACTCTCAATTCAGTGCCAAATCGGGCTCTAGCCCTTATGCAACGTGCGGTAGCAGCTATTGCTGTTGTAGCAAGCATGGCCCTCGCGACCACCGCCTATGCAGGCGAAGGCCATGACCATGGTGACGCAGCACCGGTAGCCACAGGCGCCGGATCGCCTCGCGTCAGCAGCCATTCAGACTTGTTTGAGCTGGTGGGCATTGTGGATGCTGGTGCTATGACGATTTACATCGACCGCCATGCGACCAATGAACCCGTTACCGGGGCCAAGGTGGAAGTGGAAGCAGGCGCTGCCAAAGGTGTAGCCACACCCCAGCCCGACGGTACTTACCGGTTTGAGCATGCGGTGTTCAAGGATGCGACCACGTTGGCAGTGAGTTTTACAGTGGTGGCAGGCTCTGACAGCGACTTGCTGGCTGGCGACCTGACGCTGACAGATGCCCACGCTGCGCATGACGACGACCACGCCGCCCGACCCTGGTTGCGCTGGGCTGCTTATGCCGCTGGGGCGCTGGCACTGCTTGCCGTGGCCACAGTGGGGGTACGAAGCAAGCGCCGCTCTGGCAGTCAGTTTGCTATTTATTTGATAGCTGCTTGCGCAATATCTATGGGAATCGCAGCATCTTTTGATGCAAATGCCGGAGAAGGCCATGACCATGGAGATGCCGCACCCGTAGCCAGTGGCAATTCACCCAAGCGCCAGGCCGACGGCAGTGTCTTTCTACCTAAGCCCACGCAGCGTCAGTTGGAGCTTCGCACCGTGGTAGCCGAAGAAAAGTCCCTGCCCAAGTCGGTTGAACTCACCGGGCGTGTAGCCAACGACCCCAACACAGGCGGGAGAGTGCAACCCACTCAGGCCGGGCGCATTGAAGCCGGACCGCGCGGTTTGCCCCAGTTGGGCCAGGCCGTACGCAAGGGCGAAACTCTGGCCGTGGTGCGCGCCTCCACCGCCGCCATTGAGCGTGCTAACCAGGTGGCCCAAACAGCCGAGCTCAAAGCCAACCTTGACCAGGCCCGCAAGCGCGTGGCCCGGCTGGAGCAACTCGAAGGCACCGTGGCGCTGAAGGACATTGACGCCGCGCGCGCTGAGGCCGACAGCCTGGCCCAGCGGCTGGCTGCCATATCGGGCAGTGTGAGTGCCACCGAGGTTTTGGTTGCGCCCGTGTCGGGTGTGATCGCGGCGGCCCACGCCATGGCCGGGCAGGTGGTGAACCCGGGCGATGTGCTGTTTGAGATCGTTGACCCTGCGCGATTGGTGGTGGAAGCCAGCGCCTTTGATACCGCGCTACTGAGCAATATCGCCTCAGCTACGGCCAGCCCATCGGCGGGCACCACGGTGGCGCTGCGCTTTGTGGGCGCGGGGCGCACTTTGCAAGAGGGTGCCATTCCCCTTCAGTTCAATACAGTGGCCACCAAAGGCGCAGTTCCTTTGGCCGTGAATCAACCCGTCAAGGTATTCGTTCAAACCAAAGAGACCGTTTTGGGCTATGCCGTACCTACTGGCGCGGTGGTGAAGAACCCGAGCAACCAAGACATCGTCTGGGTGCACACCGGGCCCGAGGTGTTTGAATCCCGGCCGGTTCGCACAGTGGCGCTAGACGGTGCCCGTGTGTCTGTGGTCAATGGCCTTAAGGCCGGTGACCGCGTGGTGACCCAGGGCGCGCCCTTGGTCAACCAGGTTCGTTAATTCAGTTTTTTAAAGCAGGCACGATCCATGTTTGAAAAACTCATACACAGCTCCCTGCACAACCGCCTGATGGTGATTGTGTTGGCAGTTTTAATGCTAGTGACCGGCGCTTTCACGCTGGTCAAGATGCCGGTGGATGTATTCCCCGACTTGAACAAACCCACCGTCACGCTGCAAGTAGAGGCCGGTGGTATGGCCCCCGAAGAGGTTGAGCAGCTCATTACTTTTCCACTAGAGACGTCGATGGGCGGCATACCCGGTGTGGAAAGCATCCGCTCAGTGTCCAGCGTCGGCTTGTCCTTTGTCTACATCACGTTTGACTGGAAGACCGACATCTACCGCGCCCGCCAAATGGTAGGCGAGCGCTTGTCGCTGGTGCGCGAACAGTTGCCCCAGGGCGTAGAGCACGTGGGCATGGGGCCTATCAGCTCCATCATGGGCGAGATCATGCTGCTGGCGCTGCCGATTGACACCAGCAAGATCAGCCCGATGGCGGTGCGCGAATACGCCGACTTTGTGATGCGCCCGCGTTTGCTGACACTACCAGGCGTGGCCCAGGTGGTGCCGATTGGGGGCGAGGTGCGCCAATACCAGGTGCAACCCGATACGGCGCGCATGGCGGCGTTGGGTGTGGATCTGGAGTCCATGGCGGATGCGTTGAAAGGCTTCTCCGGCAATTCCAGTGGGGGCTTTTTGGAACTTAATTCGCGCGAGTACCTGATTCGCAATATTGGCCGCACCACGCGCCTAGAAGACTTGCAGCGCTTGCCAGTGGCTTTTCGCAATGGCAAATCCATCCAGCTCAGCCAGGTGGCCAACGTCACTTTTGCACCCGCCATAAAGCGGGGTGATGCGGGTCTAAATGGTCAACCTGCGGTGATATTGGGCATCCAAAAGCAGCCCGACGCCGATACCGTGAAGTTGACCGAGAAAGTGGAAGCGGCGCTGGAGGAAATGAAGCGCGGCATGCCTGCCGGTATGGGTGAACCCAAGGTCACTATGCGCCAGGCGACTTTCATTGATTCGTCGATTGACACGCTGTCGGGCAAGCTCATCGCCGCCTCGGCTGTCGTGGCAGTCGTTTTGTATTTCTTCCTGCAAAACGTGCGCACCACACTGATTTCGCTGACCGCCATTCCCTTGAGTGTGATGATCACGGTGTTGGTATTCAAGTACTTTGGATTGTCCATCAACACCATGACGCTAGGGGGCCTAACCATTGCGATTGGTGGGTTGGTGGACGATGCGGTGGTGGGTGTGGAGAACGTACTACGGCGCTTGAAGATGGAACGCGTAGCGCATCCAGATAAGCGTTTAGGCCCACTGGAACTGATTGCCAAGGCCACGCTAGAGGTGCGATCGGGCATCGTCATTGCCACGGTCATCATTGTGTTGGTGCTATTGCCGCTGTTCTTCTTACCAGGTATTGAGGGGCGGCTGATGCAGCCGCTTGCCATTGCTTACATCGTTTCGTTGCTGGCTTCCATGGTCGTGTCCGTCACGCTGACCCCTGTAATGTCGTACTACCTGCTGCCCAACATTAAAGGGCTGGACCATGGCGACACCAAGGTGCAGGCGTGGGTCAAAGCTTGGTACGCCAACGCACTAACCAAAGTGCTGGCGGCACCCCGTGGATGGGTGGCCGCTGGGGGTATAGCTGCCGTGTTGGCCATGGCTGCAGTTCCCTTTTTCCCCACCACGTTTTTGCCGCCTTTTAACGAAGGCGTGGCTTTGGTGGGCCTGCGTCTTAACCCTGGCACTACGCTGAGCGAGACCGCCCGCATCGGAAGCATTGCCGAAAAGGCGCTGGCGGGCGTGCCGGAGGTGGAACATGTGGGGAGGCGCAGTGGTCGTGCTGAACTGGACGAACACGCTGAGGGCGTACATGTGTCGGAGCTAGATGTCAAACTCAAACGCAGCGAACGCAGTCTTGAGGCAGTGTATGCCGACATGCGAAGCCGCATTGCCACGCTTCCCGCAGCTATTGGTATCGGGCAACCGATTGGCCACCGAATTGATCACATGCTCTCAGGCGTACGTTCGCAAATCGCCATCAAGATTTTTGGAGATGATCTGGACACCTTGCGCGCCCAGGCTGAAAGCCTGCGCCAGCAGCTCTCAAAAATCGGGGGCGTGGTCGATCTGGAGATTGAGAAGCAGGTGCTGACTCCGCAGATCAAAGTGCAGGTGGACTATGACCGCGCTTTGGGGCTTGGAATTGCGCCCGCCAAGCTGCTGGCAGAACTGCAAGTGCTGATCGACGGCGAACGGGTGACCCAGATCGTGGAGGGCAGCCGACGTTTCAACCTGGTGCTGCGCCTGCCCGAAACCTCGCGCGGCGTTGAGGGCCTGCGCAACCTGATGATTGACACGCCAGGGGGTCGCGTGCCGTTATCGCAGTTGGCGTCGATTGAAGAGTCCGACGGACCCAACCAAGTGAGTCGCGACGACGGCCGCAGGCGCATAGTCTTGTCAGCCAACACCCAGGGCCGGGCGCTTAGTGACGTGGTGGCCGATATCCGACTACTGGTGGCTGCTACACCTATGCCAGAGGGCTACTTCATCAGCATTGGAGGACAGTTTCAGGCGCAGGAAGATGCATCGCGCCTAATCGGTTTGCTGTCCATCGCATCGGTGGGCATGATCTTTCTGATTCTGTACACCCGCTACCGATCGGCAGTGCTGGCGGCCATCATCATGTCCAACATACCACTGGCACTGGTGGGAGCTGTAGTAGGGCTCTGGCTATCGGGCCAGCCGCTCAGTGTCGCGGCATTGGTGGGCTTCATCACGCTGGCAGGTATCGCTATTCGCAACGGGATCTTGAAGGTATCGCACTACATCAACTTGTGCGCGTTTGAAGGGGAAAACTTCGACACCAAGATGTTGGTGCGGGGCTCGGGCGAGCGTCTCACGCCTGTGTTGATGACGGCGCTAGTGGCTGCGCTGGCGCTGGCACCGCTGCTGTTTGAGGCAGATATGCCGGGCACCGAGATATTGCATCCCGTGGCGGTGGTGATTTTCTCGGGTTTGATCACATCCACTTTGCTGGATTCCTTCTTGACCCCGGCCATGGTGGCGCTGTTTGGTGCCAAACCGATTGCAGCTTTGGTTGAAAGCTCTGGGGCGGAGACCTTCTAACCGACTTCTATTGACTTCCTCTTTTTCCCAACCGCTGCATGCACGCAGCACTTTGAAAGTAAATGTATGAAAAAAAATCTGAAATTTTTGGCTGCTTTGGCGATTACAGCTTGTGTCGCAGGTCCCGCATGGGCCGCCGGTGAACACGATCACGTGCCCAAGAACGGCGGCATTGTGGTGGAAACCAAAGCGGGTGATTTTGAAATCGTAGCCAAGCCTGACCTGCTGCAGATCTTCATAAGTGACCACGGCAAGCCTGTGAAGCTGGAGGGTGCCAAAGCCAAAGTCACGCTATTGAACGGCACAGATAAGTCTGAGGCGGAGTTGGTACCTGCTGGCAACAAGATGGAAATCAAAGGAAGTTTCAAGGTGTCCAAGGGGACCAAAGGCATTGCGGTGGTCACTCTGGCGGGTAAACCTTCAGCTACAGCGCGATTTGAAGTGAAGTAACTCAGATGAGTGAGAGGTCGACCGCTTCAAAGTTGGCGGCGACTTCTCTACTCGCGGGATGCACCTTTCATAGCTGAATTCGTGAGACAGGGCGCGAAGTAGTGGCCTTTGTCGATCAATTCAAATTTCAATAAAGAACAGGATCATTTGTGAGAAAAATCTCGAAATCAATGGGTGGCATAGGAATTGTGCTGCTTCTGGGCACACTCTTGTCTGGATGCGTGAGCGCGCCAGGTAATCCGTCGGCGCAACTGTCCAATCGAATTGAAGCCGCTCGTACCGCTGATGACCATGAATCACTCGCAAAGTACTACGATGGACAGGCCGTCGCCAGCCGAGCCAAAGCGAACAAGTATCGAAAATTTGTCAAAGCAGCACCGACTTATTCCGCTGGGGGTCGAGGTAACAGTGACTCAAAAGCACGGTGG
>JBBAPP010000112.1:0-7850 GCA_040400775.1 Polaromonas sp.
GACCGTCAACAAGCCTTCGGCTACACCCAGGAAGACATTAAATTTTTAATGTCCCCGATGGCGGCCAACGGTGAAGAGGCTACTGGTTCGATGGGCAACGACTCGCCACTGGCCGTGTTGTCGAATAAAAACAAATCTCTCTACAACTATTTCAAGCAGCTGTTTGCACAGGTCACCAACCCCCCGATTGATCCGATACGTGAAGCCATTGTGATGTCACTGGTTTCTTTTGTTGGCCCAAAGCCCAACCTGCTGGACATCAACCAGGTCAACCCACCGATGCGGCTGGAAGTGGCGCAGCCGGTACTGAATGTCGCTGACATGCAAAAGTTGCGCGACATTGAAGCGCATACGCAAGGCAAGTTCAAAAGCTACACACTCGACATCACCTATCCACTGGCCTGGGGCCATGAAGGTGTGGAGGCCAAACTGGCCTCGCTGTGCGCTGAAAGCGTTGACGCGATCAAAACTGGCAAAAATATTTTGATCATCAGTGACCGCGCCCTAAACGCCTCGCAAGTGGCTATCCCCGCTTTGCTGGCGTTGTCAGCGATTCATCAGCACTTGGTCAAAGAAGGTTTGCGCACCACCGCAGGCCTGGTGGTGGAGACCGGTTCAGCCCGTGAAGTTCATCATTTTGCCGTGCTCGCAGGCTACGGCGCAGAAGCTGTTCACCCGTATCTGGCCATGCAAACACTGGCTGACATGCACGACGGTTTGCCGGGCGATTTGTCAACAGAAAAAGCGATTTACAACTACACCAAGGCCGTTGGCAAGGGCTTGTCAAAAATCATGTCCAAAATGGGCGTGTCAACCTATATGAGCTACTGCGGCGCGCAGTTGTTTGAAGTGATTGGTTTGAACCGCGAAACGATTGCCAAGTTCTTCACCGGTACCGCCAGCCAGGTCGAAGGCATGGGCGTGTTTGACATTGCTGAAGAAGCGCTACGCATGCACCGCGCAGCCTTCAGTGATGACCCGGTGTTAGAGAACATGCTCGATGCTGGCGGCGAGTACGCCTTCAGGGTGCGTGGTGAGAGCCACATGTGGACACCTGACGCGATTGCCAAATTGCAACATTCAACCCGTTCTAACAACTGGAACACGTACAAAGAATACGCACAACTCATCAATGACCAAAACCGCCGTCACATGACCTTGCGCGGGCTGTTTGAGTTCAAGATTGACCCAGCCAAAGTCATCCCGATTGATGCGGTCGAGTCGGCCAAAGAAATCGTCAAACGCTTTGCCACCGGTGCCATGTCGCTGGGTTCCATCAGCACGGAAGCGCACGCCACGCTGGCAGTAGCGATGAACCGCATCGGCGGTAAAAGCAACACCGGCGAGGGCGGAGAAGATCCAAACCGCTACCGCCAGGAGCTCAAAGGCATTCCGATTAAAAAGGGTGAAACACTGAAAAGCGTGATCGGCGAGAAAGTCGTTGAAGTTGATTTGCCATTACAAGACGGTGATTCATTGCGCTCAAAAATCAAGCAAGTCGCGTCAGGCCGCTTTGGCGTGACGGCTGAATACCTGGTGTCGGCTGACCAGATTCAAATCAAAATGGCGCAGGGTGCCAAGCCCGGTGAAGGCGGCCAACTGCCTGGCGGCAAGGTCAGTGACTACATCGGTGCGCTGCGCTATTCAGTGCCCGGCGTGGGGCTGATTTCACCGCCACCGCACCATGACATTTACTCCATCGAAGACTTGGCGCAGCTGATTCACGATCTGAAAAACGTCAACCCGCGTGCCAGCATCAGCGTGAAATTGGTCAGTGAAGTCGGCGTAGGTACGATTGCCGCAGGTGTCACCAAAGCCAAGGCTGACCATATTGTGATAGCAGGTCATGACGGCGGTACTGGGGCTTCGCCATGGTCAAGTATCAAACACGCCGGAAGCCCGTGGGAAATCGGTCTGGCGGAGACCCAGCAAACGCTGGTGTTGAACCGTTTGCGTGGCCGGATTCGCGTGCAGGCCGATGGCCAGATGAAAACCGGCCGTGACGTGGTCATTGGCGCCTTACTCGGTGCCGATGAGTTTGGCTTTGCCACTGCGCCGCTGGTGGTGGAAGGCTGCATCATGATGCGCAAGTGCCACCTCAACACCTGCCCAGTCGGCGTGGCGACGCAAGACCCGGTACTGCGCCAAAAATTCAGTGGCAAGCCCGAGCATGTGGTGAACTATTTCTTCTTTGTCGCCGAAGAGGCCCGCCAGTTGATGGCGCAGCTTGGCGTGCGTACATTTGACGAACTGATTGGCCGCGCCGACTTGCTCGACACACAAAAAGGCATTGAACACTGGAAAGCCAGCGGCCTGGACTTTGCGCGCTTGTTCTACCAGCCCAATGTGCCAGCCGACGTGCCGCGCCTGCACACATCTACGCAAGACCATGCGCTTGAAAAAGCACTCGACGTGCGCTTGATTGACAAGTCTAAAGCTGCCATTGAAAAGGGCGAAAAAGTGCAGTTCATTGAAACTGTGCGCAACGTTAACCGCACCGTTGGTGCGATGTTGTCAGGCGAGTTGACCCGCCTGCGGCCAGAAGGCTTGCCAGACGACACGCTGCGCATCCAGCTTGAGGGCACAGGCGGGCAGTCGTTTGGCGCGTTCCTGGCCAAAGGCATCACCATGTACTTGATTGGTGATGCGAACGACTACACCGGCAAGGGCCTGAGTGGTGGCCGCATTGTGGTTCGGCCTAGCATTGATTTCAGAGGCGAGTCGCATAAAAACACCATCGTTGGCAATACCGTTTTGTACGGTGCAACCACAGGCGAAGCGTTTTTCAGCGGCGTCGCCGGTGAGCGCTTTGCCGTGCGCCTGTCAGGTGCCACGGCGGTGGTTGAAGGCACTGGCGACCATGGTTGCGAATACATGACCGGCGGCACCGTCGCCGTGCTGGGTAAAACCGGCCGCAACTTTGCAGCCGGCATGAGCGGTGGCGTGGCCTATGTGTATGACGAGGACGGCCAGTTTGCCAGCCGTTGCAACACGTCCATGGTCAGCCTCGACAAAGTGGTAACCACGGCTGAGCAGCACACCCACGACAGTTCAGACTGGCACGCTGAGGAGAGCGACGAAGCGCTGCTCAAACGCCTGCTGCAAGACCACAACCGCTGGACCGGCAGCAAGCGCGCGCGCGAGTTACTGGACAGCTGGTCGGTGTCGCGCTTGAAGTTTGTAAAGGTCTTCCCGAACGAATACAAGCGGGCGCTGCTGGAGCGCAAGGATCGCCGCCTGAATGCTGCAACCGAGACCACGCGGGCCCAGGTGGCGACCAACCGTGAGGCACTAGCTGTCAAATAAATGCTACTATTTTTATAGCTAATTGCACCCGTATTCATTGGGTTAAAGCACTTAATTACACCTTAAAAACTTAAAACGGCCGCAAAAACCTCTTCGGCGTTGATCATTCGTACAGGACAGCATCATGGGAAAAATCACTGGTTTTATGGAATTCGAGCGTTTGGAAGAGGGCTACAAGCCCGTGCCTGAGCGCCTGAAAAACTACAAAGAGTTCGTCATTGGCTTGGACGACCAGCAGGCTAAAAAGCAGTCCGCTCGGTGTATGGATTGCGGTACGCCATTTTGTAATACCGGCTGCCCGGTCAATAACATCATTCCTGATTTCAACGACATGGTGTTTCGAGCTGACTGGAAAAACGCCATTGCCACGCTGCACAGCACCAACAACTTCCCCGAGTTCACAGGTCGTATTTGCCCTGCACCCTGCGAAGCCGCCTGTACCTTGAACGTCAACGACGACGCCGTCGGCATCAAATCGATTGAGCACGCCATCATCGACCGTGCCTGGGCTGAGGGCTGGGTCACAGCACAATTGCCAAAGCATAAAACCGGTAAAAAAGTCGCCATCGTTGGCAGCGGCCCGGCAGGCATGGCTGCCGCCCAGCAGCTGGCCCGCGCGGGCCACGATGTGACCTTGTTTGAAAAGAACGACCGTGTGGGCGGCTTGCTGCGCTACGGTATCCCTGACTTCAAGATGGAGAAAATCCACATTGACCGCCGGGTTGCGCAAATGACGGCGGAAGGCGTGACGTTTAAGTGCGGCGTGATGGTCGGCAATTTACCCAAAGACTCCAAAGTCACCAACTGGGCCAAAGAAACGGTGAGCCCTGAGCAACTGCAAAAAGACTTCGATGCGCTTATTTTGACTGGCGGTGCAGAGCAATCACGCGACTTGCCTGTGCCGGGCCGTGACCTGGACGGCGTACATTTTGCGATGGAATTTTTGCCATCGCAAAACAAAGTCAACGCCGGTGACAAAGTCAAAGCGCAATTGCGTGCAGACGGCAAACACGTCATCGTGATTGGTGGCGGCGACACCGGCAGCGACTGCGTGGGCACCAGCAACCGCCATGGCGCAGCCAGCGTCACGCAGTTTGAGTTGATGCCCCAGCCGCCAGAGGAAGAAAATCGCCCCATGACCTGGCCATATTGGCCAGCTAAGCTGCGCACCTCGTCGAGCCACCAGGAAGGCTGCGAGCGCGAATTTGCGATTTCAACCAAAGAGTTGCTGGGTGAAAAAGGCAAAGTCACTGGCCTGAAAACCGTCCGCGTTGAATGGCAGGGTGGCAAGATGGTCGAAGTAGCCGGATCTGAACAAACCCTCAAAGCTGACCTGGTGCTGTTGGCCATGGGTTTTGTGTCACCTGTGGCATCCATTTTGGAATCCTTTGGCATCGACAAAGACCACCGTGGCAACGCCAAAGCCAGCGACGCATTTATTGGTGGCTATGCAACCAATGTGCCCAAGGTGTTTGTGGCGGGCGACATTCGACGCGGCCAGTCGTTGGTGGTGTGGGCGATTCGTGAAGGCCGCCAGGCAGCGCGTTCAGTCGATGAATTTTTAATGGGTTACAGCGACTTGCCCCGGTAAGCGGGTGGATGGGCATGCCGGAGCCATCTGAGACATGGCTGCCAGCACTCCCCCTTGTTGGGCTATCGCCTTGCATGATGGGTTTTTGGCGACTGATACAGTGGCTGTTTTTTAGATAACTGAGCACGGCCTGAAGACCGAGCGCGTATGACATATTTTGATCACCTGGCACTCGCCACCCGTCCCGTCGCTGCAGGAAAGGCGCGCTTAAATCCCATCGATGTGGTGTACCTGTGGGTGGACAGTGCTGACCCTGTATGGCGTCAACGCCGTCAACATGCGTATGCCGCCTGGGTTGCCAAGCATTCTGGTGAATTGGCCGCTTTTGGTAATGTAGCGGGCCGCTACCGGGACAACGGTGAGCTGCTGTTCAATTTGCGCGCCCTGGAAAAATTTTTCCCTGCACACGGCCACATCTACATCGTGACAGACAGTCAACTGCCGAGCTGGTTGCAGTCGTCCCCAGGCCTGACGGTGGTGGATCACCAGGATTTGCTGCCCAGCCGCGGTCTGGGCGTGTTTGATTCCGGTCACATTGAGTCCTACCTGCACCACATTCCTGGTCTATCAGAGCAGTTTTTTTATCTCAATGATGATGTTTTTTTTGGTGCGAAAGTTGTGCCCCGTGACTGGTTTGGCCAACGTCTGACGGTGTTCGCTGAAGACCTGCTGGTGCCGGACTATGAAACCATGCAGGCGCACGAAACCTCACTTGTGAATGCCTCCATCCAGTCGCGCGACTGGATGACTTTGCGCTACCCTGACTACCAACACGAGCCCCGCGTGTATTCGCATGCGCCTAGGCCAATGCTCAAAAGTGCCATGTTCGAGCTCGAGCAGATCGCGCCGGAATTATTCGCTCAGGCGCGCTCCACCAGCTTTCGTTCCTGGCGCATACCAGCCCTCGTGCCAGACCTGGTGCCGCGCTGGATGGTGCATATGGGTTACGCAGTGCAGCGCATTCTCAATCCGCTGCACATCAGTACCGGCGATCCGCTGGCGGCGCAGCAGCTGGGTACGTTACAAAAAAAATTCGGGAGTTTGCCGTTTTTCTGCATCAATGACACCTGTGATGACGCTGCAGACGATGACCTGCGCTTGCGCCGAATTGCTGATACGCTGTACACCTTGCTACCCGAACCGTCCCAATTTGAAGTCTTGCTTGAGGAGCGCGCAGCTGCGTAAGCCCCACATCGGCGGTCGGTTTCAGCGTTTCCCGCCAGCCTTTATCATCAGGGCTTTGACGCAACCCTCAGCAAATGGCTGACTGACTGATTTTTGATGCCCGATCCATCTGCTCCCAATCCTCGGCGTGACCCCGTGCCTGCGCCTGCCGTTACGCCCCTGGTTGAGCTCAAAAACGTGGTTTTTTCCTATCCAGGTGCCCTTGCTGACCGCGTCATTCTGGACCAGGTCACGCTGTCAATCCCGCGCGGTAAAGTGACGGCGCTTATGGGTGCATCGGGTGGCGGTAAAACCACCGTGCTGCGTCTGATTGGAGGACAGCAAAAAGCCAATGCCGGACAAGTGCTGTTTGATGGCAAAAACGTCTCTGACCTGAACCAAAAAGAGCTTTACGCCGCGCGTCGCCGGATGGGCATGCTGTTTCAGTTTGGTGCGCTGTTCACTGACCTGAGTGTGTTTGACAACGTCGCCTTTGCTCTGCGCGAGCACACTGATGTGAGTGCTGACTTGATCCGCGACATTGTGCTGATGAAGCTCAACGCGGTGGGTTTGCGCGGCGCGCGTGATTTGATGCCGAGTGAAATGTCGGGCGGCATGGCACGCCGTGTGGCGCTGGCCAGAGCCATTGTGCTGGACCCTGAACTGGTCATGTACGACGAGCCGTTTGCTGGGCTGGACCCGATCTCGCTTGGTACGGCAGCGCAACTGATTCGTCAGCTCAACGACACACTGGGCGTCACGTCCATCGTGGTGTCGCATGACCTGGAAGAAACCTTCCGGATTGCCGACAAGGTGATAATTTTGGCCAACGGCGGTATTGCGGCACAGGGCTCGGCTGATGAAGTGAGGCACAGTACGGATCCGTTGGTACACCAATTCGTCAATGCGCTGAGCGAAGGCCCGGTCCGATTTCACTACCCAGGCGCGGATGTTGCGACTGACTTCGGTCCTGTTGCAGCGCGTCCAAAAGGCCAGCGTTCATGAATAAATTCAAGCCAAACTTTATATCGGGCTTGGGCTTTGCGGTGCGTCAACAGCTCAGCCATCTGGGGCATGCCGCCCGCCTGTTCGTCAGTCTAATGGCGATGCTTGGCCCGGCCCTCAAGCGTTTTGGCTTGGTGCGCGACCAGATCTTCTTTTTAGGTAATTATTCGCTGGCCATCATTTCTGTTTCTGGCTTGTTTGTTGGTTTCGTACTCGGCTTGCAGGGCTACTACACCTTGCAGCGCTTCGGTGCGGCAGACACCTTGGGCCTATTGGTCACGCTCAGTCTGGTGCGTGAATTGGGCCCCGTTGTCACGGCACTGCTGTTTGCCGGGCGTGCTGGCACGGCGTTAACCGCTGAAATCGGCCTGATGAAAGCGGGCGAGCAACTTTCGGCCATGGAAATGATGGCAGTGGACCCCATTCAGCGCATTTTGGCGCCACGCTTTTTGGGCGGCATTATCGCCATGCCCTTGCTGGCAGCCGTTTTCAGCGCGGTGGGCGTGATGGGCGGCTGGTTTGTGGGTGTGGTGATGATTGGTGTGGATGCAGGCTCGTTTTGGAGCCAGATGCAAGCCGGCGTGGACGTTTGGCGTGACGTGGGCAATGGGATGGTGAAGAGCTTTGTTTTTGGCGTCACGGTGACCTTTGTGGCGCTGTACCAAGGCTTTGAAGCCCAGCCAACGCCAGAAGGTGTGTCTAGAGCCACCACCCGCACGGTGGTCGTCGCATCGTTGGGTGTGTTGGGCCTGGACTTTTTGCTGACCACCCTGATGTTTAGCGT
>JBBAPP010000113.1:0-3949 GCA_040400775.1 Polaromonas sp.
TAAAAGTTATCGGTTCCTGCTACATACTGGGGGGTATCGGGGCCGTTGAGGAGTTCTATCAGGGCCAGGGGGCCGGTATGAACTGCACCAACAGCGTTCAGCAGCGCACCTTTGGCCATCAAGCTGGCGGCACTGAAGCTGGGCAAAATGTCGGGCGCCATCAGCGCGTCCATGTCCAAGCGGCTTGTGTCGAAGCTTACCGGGTAGTGGGTGGGCATGCCTGGCTGCCAGTTGAAGACTTTTAAGTAATTGGCGACTGAGCCAATCACGTCGGCGGTGCTGTGCCACAGGTCGATGTTGCCGTCGCTGTCAAAGTCAACCGCGTACTTCAGCCAGCTCGACGGCATGAACTGCGGCATACCCATCGCCCCGGCATAGCTGCCGCGCAGCTTGAGCGGGTCTGCTTTGCGACGGCTTTGCAGGCTTAAAAACTGCTCGATTTCGGCTTTGAAAAACGCGCTGCGCTCCTTGGCGCGTGGGTGGCTGGCAGGGAAGTCAAAGGCCAGCGTGGTGAGGGCGTCCATGACGCGAAAGTTTCCTGTGTCGCGGCCGTAAATTGTCTCTACCCCGATGATGCCGACGATGATCTCAATCGGTACGCCGTATTCTTTTTCAGCGCGTTCCAGTACGGCCTGGTTGGCTTGCCAAAACTTGACGCCAGCAGCAATCCGAATCGGGTCAATAAAACGGCTGCGGTAAACGCGCCAGTTTTTAACGAAGGGTGTTGCTGCGGGTTGCATTAACCGCACGACCGTTGCGCTGTAGCGCGCCTGGCCGATGGCGCTCTTCACCCAGGCCGGGTCCAGGTCGCGCCGGGCCGCCAGGTCTTCGGCGAACTGCATCACGTCAGGCCGTGTGGCATAAAGTGGCCCGCTCGCTGACTTGGCTGCTGAGGCGGGTCGTTTTGAAGGGTGTTTTAAGTCTTTAGCCCAAGTAATACTGGAGCAAGTAGCTATTAAAATAATAGCAATTGAATAACCGATGGCAGCCTGTTGAAAATACATCTGGTGATTCTACGCAGGCCACACCAGACGCTTGAACTGCTGCCTGAGCTGTTTCAGGGTTTTGTCAGACGTGGCTGCGGCGTAGCGCTGGGCTTCAAGCTGGATCAGCCAGCGCTGTAGCGCGTCATGCTGGCTGCCATGCTGCGTTTTTAGCAGCACGGACAATTCGCGCGGTGACGTGGCGCTGGTGCTAACCATGCCTGATTTGGCAAGTTTTATACGCGCTTTGCCCAACAAGCGCAGCCACGGGTCGTGTTGGCTACGATCCCACAGGCTCCAGGCTGCGCCGAGCAGGCTGAGCAGCACCAGGCTGGCAATCAGCAGATAGCCCAGGTCTTGCCAGCTGGGTGATTTAAAACCGATGTCTTTGAGCAAACTGAGCTGCTTGCCTTGGGTGTAATTAAGCACCCGCTGTGTCCAAGCATTGTTGATGGCCTCCCAATTGGCGCGCAGTTCAAGCCAAAAGCGCGGATTCAGCTGGGTGAGCGCCTGGCTGACAGCGTTTTGCGGTGCTGTCAGCCTTTGAGAAGCGTTAGTCCTGCCCGGCGATACGGCTGATGTGGGGTCGACTCGGACCCAGCCGCGGCCTTCGTACCACACCTCAGCCCAGGCGTGGGCATCGCTTTGCCGGATAGTCCAAAGCCCATCGACTGCATTTTGCTCACCCCCTTGGTAGCCCGTCACGATGCGGGCAGGTACGTCAAGGGCGCGCATCAAAATCACAAAACTCGACGCAATATGCTCGCAAAAGCCCGCTTTTTTGTCAAACCAAAACACGTCTGCTGTGTTTTGGCCGTAGACCCCGGGCTCTAGTGTGTAGGTGTAGCCGCCTGTACGCAACTTGTTAAGTACCAGGTCTACCAGCGGCCCAGTGCTGGTTTGGGTGTAACGCGCATCGCGGCGTATGTCATTGGCCAGCGCCAGTGTGCGAGGGTTAAAACTGGGTGGCAGTTCGACAAATTCGCGCAGGGCAATCACCGCAGTTTTAGGGCCGTGCTGAAAGTTGGCGTAACTTTGCGCGGTGTAGCGCAGCGCGTCGTTTACCGGCCGATCCAGGAACCACTGCAAGTCTGCTTGCATTGTGGTTTGGTGGCCTGCCAGCTCAGGGTTTTGCACCGCAGCGTCCATCACCATCAGCCACGGCCTGCTGCTGACCGGCATTGTCACTTGGTAACGTATGGGTGCGCCCGTAACCACCAGGCTGGCGGTGAGGTTGAAGGGCGACGTCACGTCAGCCTTGGACGGTAGCCATTCGCGTCCATCAAAACTTGCCAGCACCGGGCCGCGAAAGTACACATCACTTGGCGGCGGTGGTTGGCCATCAAACTTGATGCGCATGGCGACGCTGTCGTCCAGCGCCAGCCGAGCGATGTTGCCAACCTGCATTTTTGCGCTCAAGCCGCTGCGGCCCAGCAGCGCATCGCTGGGCACCCCCCACAGCGGTGACAGACGCGGAAAGAACAAAAATAGCGTCAGCATGATGGGCGCACCCAGCAGCAGCAGATAGCCTGCGGTTTTGGCGGCTGCCAGCAGCGGCGGTTTACCGACTGGCGTATGTGCGTTGACCAAGATTGTCAGCAGGCCCAGCAGGCCAACCAACAGGCTGGCTGCGGTGAGCAGCGATTGCGAATAAAAAAAGTTAGCCAAGATACAGAAAAAGCCCAGAAAAAACACTACAAACGCATCACGCCTGGCCCGTAGTTCCAGTGTTTTAAGTGCCAGCAGTACGGCCAGCATCGTCACACCCGCATCTATGCCTAGCAGTGTGCGGTGGCTGAAAAAGGTGGCAGCAAAGGCCAGTGCCAGCAAGCCAAGCCGCCACCAGGCGCTGGGCAGCGGCCGCAGCGTCAACGCCAAGTAGCTGCGCCACAGCAACAGGCAAGCCGCCAGTGTGCTGCACCACCAGGGCAGGTAGGGGGTTTGCGGCAACAACACCCAGGCAACGACCAGCAGCAAAAAAAGGGTGTCTCGGCTGTCGCGCGGAAGCTTGTTCAGCCGCGTGATGAGGTGGTCTAGCACAGCGCCAGAGCCTCCAGGCATTGCCGTTTGTGTGCTTCGCCGCTGGCAGGTTTGATCTCTAGCGCAGGCAAGCGCAGGCCGTAGTCGAGCGCCAATTTGTCTGCGCTGAGTACCCAGGCGCACAGGCGCGAGAGTTTTTGCTCTTTGCCGCCAGTGCCGGCCTGCATGAAGTCCAGCCACAGCGCATGCCGCTGGGCTTGCTGGGTGTCGCGCACGACTAAATGGTTTCCCGCCGCATTGGCTTTGGCGGCCTTCTTCCACAGCACTAGTTTGAGTGGGTCGCCGCGTCTGTAACCGCGCACGCCGTCAAAATCGCTGGTGGTTTGCGCTTTTTCTTTGTGCGTTGCGCCGCCGCCTCTTGGCTCGCCGGATGGGAGTGGTGGCGGGTAGACCTCGGGCGCTGGATAAACCAGCACTTGTGCAGCAGGCCGCCAAACCGTCCAGACGCGAAAAGTGCCCAGCGGAAAGCGTGTCTCAGCTGTCAATGTGGGCAGCCGGTGCAGACCACGCCGCTCGGCCTTGAAGGCAACTTGCACCGTGCTGCTGCCTTGGGCGGGTACGTCAGCCCATGACCAGTGGTCTGGCGTTGCGCTTGCAACGACTGGCTGCAATACGCGCAGCCCAATGCCCTGCCTGACGGTCCGTTTATGGTTCAAAAGTTTGATGTAAAAAGTGACCAACGCACCGGCGTAATGTGCCGGAGGCGCTATTAAATGCATGGCAAGCCCACGCAAAGTAGCATGGCAAATATACATCCCTACCAGGGAACTGCCGGCGAGCAAAAAGGTCAACAAATAGCCCAGATTGAGTTGGTAGTTGATCGACGCCACCAGCAGTGTGAGCAAGGTCACGCCGAGCATCAAGCCGGGGCGGGTCGGCAAGATGTACAGCGTACGCTGCGTCAGCGTTACGTGGTCGCTTAAGGG
>JBBAPP010000113.1:4049-7815 GCA_040400775.1 Polaromonas sp.
CCGGCTGACCTGCTGCTGTAACTCCAGCAAATCATGCGGACTTAAAACCGCTTGCAGGCTGTCCAGCATGTCGCGACGGTCTGCACCGCGCAGCAGCTCCCGCTCGGCGGCCCGGTCTGGGTAGCCCAGCGATATGCGCATGTGAAAGCGGTCAAGTTGCGATTCAGGCAGGGCATAGGTGCCGAGCTGGTCATACGGGTTTTGTGTGGCAATTACAAAAAATGGCACAGGCAGGGGACGGGTTGCGCCCTCAATCGTGACCTGCTTTTCTTCCATCGCCTCAAGCAGCGCGCTTTGGGTTTTGGGGCTGGCGCGGTTGATCTCGTCGGCCAGCAGCACCTGGGCAAACAGCGGGCCGGGATGAAACACAAAACTTGTCGATTGCCGCTGGTAAATCGACACACCGGATAAATCACTCGGCATTAAATCTGCGGTGAACTGCACGCGTGAAAATTGCAGCCCGAAGGAGCGCGATAACGCATGCGCCAGCGTGGTTTTACCAACACCAGGCACGTCTTCTATCAACAAATGGCCACCCGCCAGCAGGCAAGCGACACAATCTTGCACCTGCACGGGTTTGCCAACAATGACCGTGTTAAGCTGATTTATAAGCGCAGTGAGTTTTTCTTTAACTTGCATGCGATTACCTTAACCCAAAATATTGACGCAATGCACGCGACTGGTTATTTCACCCATCAAGACTGCCGCAAACACGAGATGGGCAGCGGCCACCCAGAATGCCCCGAGCGACTCGATTCGATCGAGGATTGGTTGCTGGCCACAGGGGTGAAAGACGCGCTTGACTGCCGCGAAGCGCCGGTCGCCCCGATTGGCGACATTGAGTTGGCGCATGACCGCATGATGGTGGCCGGTCTTCGCGGTCTCGGTGTCCAGCTGGCAGAGGACATCAAGGCCGGCGGCCCCAGCCATGCGCAGATTGACCCTGACACCACCATGAACGTCTACACCTGGAACGCTGCCATGCGCGCTGCAGGTGCAGCGCTGGCTGCAACGGATGCGGTGATGGCGGGCGAGATTGAAAACGCTTTTTGCGCTGTGCGCCCACCCGGCCACCACGCCTGCCATGACAAAGCCATGGGTTTTTGCTTTTTCAACAACATCGCCATTGCCGCACGCTATGCGCTGGAGCGGCACAGCTTGAAGCGTGTGGCAGTGGTTGACTTTGACGTGCACCACGGCAACGGCACAGAAGATATTTTGCAAGGCGATGACCGGGTACTAATGGTTGGGTTTTTTCAACACCCGTTTTACCCCTACAGCGGGACCGACCAGCCAGCCAGCAACATGCTGAACTTACCTGTGCCCGCTTACACCCAAGGCATGGCGGTGCGCGAGATGGTGGAAACCCACTGGATACCCAAGTTGGAAGCATTCAAACCCGAAATGATTTTTATCAGTGCTGGGTTTGACGCGCACCGCGATGATGACTTGGGGCAGATGGGTTTGGTCGAGCAAGACTACGCCTGGATCACCAGCCGCATCAAGGCGGTTGCCAAAAGGCATTCCCGGGGGCGTATCGTCTCGTCACTTGAAGGCGGCTACAACCTGAACGCGCTGGCGCGAAGCGTTGAAGCGCACATACGCGTATTGGCGGATTTATAAATGTCCACATCACCGGCCAGTCCTGCGCTGCCCCCGCCCTTGCGCCATAGCCGCGATGCGCGTGGCGTACACACACTGACCCTGAACCGGGCCAGCACTTTCAACGCCTTGAGCGAAGACATGCTGGCCGCGTTGCAAGCCGCGCTAGATTTTATTGCGCTGGACGCTACTGCGCGATTGGTGGTGATTGACGCCATAGGTAAGGCTTTTTGTGCTGGCCATAACCTCAAAGACATGCGCGCCCACCCCGACGTTAGCTACTACCAAAACCTGTTTGCCCAGTGCACGCGCATGATGCTGTCGATTCAAAACCTGGCGCTGCCTGTGGTTGCCAAAGTACAAGGTCTGGCAACAGCAGCTGGCTGCCAATTGGTCGCCCAATGTGACCTGGCCGTAGCCGCCAACAGCGCCACTTTTGGTGTCAATGGCATCGACGTGGGTTTGTTTTGCGCCACGCCCAGCGTGCCTCTGGTCCGCAACATGCCTGCCAAGCAGGCGATGGAAATGCTGCTCACGGGCGAGTTCATCACGGCGGACGAGGCACGGGTACGCGGGCTGGTCAATCGCGTTGTAGCGCCTGACGCACTGGATGCTGAACTTGAAAAACTCGTGCTGTCAATCTTGGCTAAACCCCGTGAAGCGATTGCCATGGGCAAAGCACTGTTTTACAAGCAGCGCGAAACCAACATCGAAGCCGCCTACCAGCTGGCCGGGCAAAGCATGGCCTGCAACATGATTCACCCGGTCGCGCAAGAAGGCGTGCAGGCCTTTATTGACAAGAGAAAACCGAAGTGGTCAGCCTGAGTTTGAACACGATTTTCCCGCCCGGCCTGTTTTCAGGCACTGCGGCTTACCCCAAGCGGCGCATCGACAGTTTGGATGAATGGCTGACATCACTCACACAGCCTACAGCGTTGCTTGAAATCGGCGTGGTGTTAGCGTGCGGCTTGTTGGCCTGGCTGTTGGTGCGCCTGGCGTACAAAGCCAGTTCCAGCGCCGATGAAAACTCTATTTTATTTGGCAAACGCATCATTGATGGGGTTCTTTTTCCTCTGCTGCTTTTGAGTTTGGCCTATGTCGCCAGCATGTTTTTGACGCGGGTTTTCCCGCTGGCAGTCTTTAAGGTGGCGATTCCTGTCTTGCTGTCACTGGCGGTGATTCGCCTGGGTGTAAAGGTTCTGCAAGCGGCATTTAAAAATGCGCCTTGGGTGCGCGCACTCGAGCAGTCGATTTCATGGCTGGCCTGGCTGGCCATGTTGCTATGGGTGAGTGGTTTGCTGCCGTTGATTCTGGAAGAGCTTGACGATATCAAATGGAAGATCGGCGGCTCTACTTTGTCGGTGCGCATCATGATTGAAGGCGCATTGACCGCAGGTGTGGTGCTATTGATCACGCTCTGGATCTCGTCAGCGATTGAATCACGCCTGCTGCGCACTGCAAAGGGTAACGAGTTGTCGCTGCGCAAAGCGGTGAGCAATGCGACCCGGGTGACGCTGGTGTTTGTTGGCCTGCTGCTGGCTTTGTCCGCTGTTGGGATAGACCTCACAGCGCTATCGGTGCTGGGCGGTGCGATTGGTGTTGGCGTGGGTTTTGGCCTGCAAAAGCTGGCCGCCAACTATGTCAGTGGCTTTGTCATGCTGGCCGAGCGCAGCGTGCGAATTGGTGACAACGTTCGGGTCGATGGTTTTGAAGGCTGCATCACCGACATCCGGGCGCGCTACACCGTGGTGCGGGCGCTGTCGGGGCGCGAGTCTATCGTGCCGAACGACATGTTTATCAGCCACCGGATCGAAAACCTGTCCCTGGCTGATTTACGTGTTTTGCAATCGACCGTGGTGTCTGTCGGCTATGCCAGTGATGTTGAACTGGTGATGCGCTTGCTGTCTGACGCTGCGCTGGCCCAAGAACGCGTTTTAAAAGACCCGGGACCTGCTGTGCACCTGACCAACTTCGGGCCTGATGGCCTGGAGTTTACGCTCAACTATTGGATGACCGACCCTGAAAACGGCCAGCAAAACCTGCGCTCGCTGGTTAACCTGGCGGCCTTGTCGGCGCTGCGTAGGCATGGCATTGAAATCCCCTTCCCGCAGCGCGTGGTGCATACCAAAACAGCGCTAAAAACAAACCCGCAAACTGGTACGCC
>JBBAPP010000114.1:0-7805 GCA_040400775.1 Polaromonas sp.
CACGCTGAACAGCAGGCCTTCAGTGCTGGTCAGCCCAAACGATCAGCGCCTCCCCAGCCTCTACGGCCAGCGTCACCTTCGCCCCCACAGGCAACAAAACCTTGGTCGGCACATGGCCAAAAGGCAAACCCATCAGTACCCGCGCTTTCACCTGCGTTTGCAAACGCGCAGCAACAGCCGCCAAATTAAATCCGCTGTCATAGCCCGGCACCAGTTTGTAGTTGCTGAACTGGCCAAAAATAATGGCCTTTTGCTTAGCCAAAACACCGGCATGCAGCAGGTGCGTCAAGATGCGTTCAATGCGGTACGGATGCTCACCCACGTCTTCAATGAACAATATGCCGCCCTGGATGGCAGGCAGGTATGGCGTGCCAATCAAGCTGGCGATGACCGCTAGATTTCCTCCCCAAAGACTTGCATTTTTAATACAAAACTGGTCTGGAAAAGTCTGCTGACTTGGGCGATAAGCAACTAAATCAATGCCCTTTTGAGGTCTGGATTTTGGCAGTTGCCAGCCCGCGCCTTCGCCCTGCCCTTGGACTAAATCGTCAAAGCAGGCCTGCATGATGTCGTCAGGCGTTTGCTCGGTACCAAAGTCCTCGCCCAGAGCTGGGCCCGCCCATGTCACAGCGCCGGTTTTGGCCAGCAAAGCCATTTGCAGCGCCGTAAAGTCGCTTTGGCCAACAAATTGGGTACCCTTTTCAATCGATTTGGCCAGTGCTTTGTAGGCAATGGCCGGCAAGATGCGCGTCAAGCCATAGCCGCCCCGGGTGATCAGTGCTACATCGGCACCGCTGGCTGCAGCCCGGTGGATGGCCGCTAGCCGGGTTTCGTCGTCACCCGCAAAGCGCTGGTATTTGGCCAAAGCGGTTGCGTCAATGTCGACCTCATGGCCTAAAGCCTCCAGCCGCTTGACGCCGCGCTTGAAGCTGGCCTTGTCACGTACCGCACTGGAGGGGGAGTAAATATAGATGTGTTTTTTCACGCTTTGAGTATCGCACTGCGGGGTTTGATGCGCGCTCGCATTGGGATACCTAGCGCGCCAATGCCGCCTCACCAGACAACTTGGCCTTTAACCCAGGCAAGGCAGCCAGCATGGCCGCCCTACCCGCATCAATAGCGCGTTGGCGAGAAGAGAAATCGGCACTTTTTAGACCGCTCAGGGATGGCCGTACCACCACATCAGCGCCAGCCAGCTCGTACTGGTTGATGCTTTTTCCCATGATGGCAAAGGTTTGCAACAGGATTTGCAGCGAACCGTCGGCGCTGTTGGCCTCAGGCGGGTTGGAGATGTCAACGGCAATCACCACGTCAGCCCCCATCTGCCGGGCAAAGCGCACCGGCACGGGGGACACCAGCCCGCCGTCGACATATTCACGGCCATTGATTTTGACGGGCACAAACACTGCGGGTACGGCGCTGGATGCCCGCACGGCGGTGCCGGTATCGCCTTTTTGAAACAGCACTGCATTACCGTTGCCCAAGTCAGTGGCGACTATACCCAGCGGAATCAGCATGTTTTCTATCAAGCGGCTGGACACCAATTCATTGACGTAGCGCGCTAACGCATCGCCCCGGAACATGCCGCGCCCGATCAGGGGCAGCATCCAGTCGGTGATCGCCACCTCTTCCATGTTCAGCGCGGTTTGCTGCAATTGCGCACTGGTTTTGCCGCTGGCGTAGAGGGCTGCCACCAGGCTCCCAGCGGACGTGCCAACGACGATTTGCGGGCGCAAGCCAGCTTCTTCCAGCACGGCTATGACCCCCACATGGGCAAATCCCCGCGCTGCGCCACCGCCCAAGGCGAGGCCTAGTTTTAGGGGTTTTTGCACGGCTGCTGGCGCCGCGCTGCTGTCTGCCGGCAAGGCGGCGCGTGTGGCGCAGCCATTTAAAAATAACACCCCTATTAGCCCAAAGCAAATAAGAATAATTCGTATTTGTATTAAGATGCAGCCATCATTATTTTTCAAGGCGTTGCTCAACATGTTTAAAAAAGCTCCTTTATTTACCGCTCTGGTAGTGGCTGCGGTGGCCAGCTTGGGCAACGCAATGGCCCAAGACCAGGTGGTCAACCTGTATTCTGCCCGCCACTATCAGACGGACGAAGCGCTGTACGCGAATTTCACCAAAGCAACAGGCGTCAAAATTAACCGTGTCGATGCAGATGATGCAGGCATTCTCGCCCGGCTGAAAGCTGAGGGCACAGCCTCGCCGGCGGATGTGATTTTACTGGTCGACGCCGCGCGGCTGGTCAAGGGCGACAGCGATGGGTTGTTTTTGCCCATCAAGTCCCCAGCGCTTGAGGCTGCGATTCCCGCAGCTATGCGTGCCAAGACCCTTGCGGAGGGAACGACCTGGTTTGGTTTTTCGACCCGCGCCCGTGTGGTGGTCTACGACAAAGTAAAAGTCAAAAGGGCCGATGTAGACACTTATGAAGAGTTGGCGGACCCTAAAAACAAAGGGCTGCTGTGCACCCGCTCAGGCTCGCACCCGTACAACCTGTCGCTGTTTGGCGCAGTCACGGAGCACCTGGGCGAGGCAAAGGCCGAAGCCTGGCTAAAAGGCCTGGTAGCCAATATGGCGCGCGCACCCAAAGGTGGCGACACCGACCAGATCAAAGCCGTCGCCAGTGGTGAGTGCGGCATTGCGCTGAGCAACACCTACTACATCGCCCGCCTGATGCGCTCTGAACTCGCAGAAGACAAAGCCGTAATGGACAAGGTCGGCATCGTCTTTCCGAACCAGCAAAGTTGGGGAACGCATGTCAATATTGCGGGTGCTGCAGTGGCTAAAAATGCCAAAAACATCGCCAATGCCATTAAATTTATGGAATACCTGGCCAGCCCCGCTGCGCAAGACTACTTTGCCAACGGCAACAACGAGTACCCCGTGGTGGCCAGCGTCAAGCTAAGCAATCCGGCTTTGACAGCCATGAGCGGCGGCGCTTTCAAAAGCGAAACCATACCGCTGGCAGCGGTGGGCGGCAACCAGACCAAAGTACAACAGATGCTTGACCGCGTCGGTTATAAGTAATTTTTGACATCGCATCCAGCCCGGCCACTCCAACGTGGCTGGGCTTTTTTTATGCGCCATAATTTCAGCTTACGTTTACGTCAACGTCAACGTCAATTTCATCTATAACTTACAGGGCAACATCATGGACATCGCAGGCAAAGTTTTTATCGTCACGGGCGGCGCATCGGGTTTGGGCGAAGGCACAGCGCGCATGCTGGCGGCCAATGGTGGCAAGGTGGTGATTGCTGACATGCAGGCCGAAAAAGGCGAAGCGATTGCCAAGGAGATTGGCGGCGCATTTGTGAAATGCGACGTCAGCCAAGAAGCCGATGGCCAAGCCGCGGTGGCCAAGGCGCTCAGCATGGGCAAGCTGATGGGTTTGGTCAATTGCGCAGGCATTGCGCCAGCTGAAAAAACGGTGGGTAAAAATGGTGCGCACAGCTTGGCCGTGTTCAGCAAAACCGTCACGGTTAACCTGATTGGCAGCTTCAACATGATTCGCTTGGCAGCCGATGCCATGAGCCAGAACGAACCTGAAGCCACAGGCGAGCGCGGCGTACTGATTTCAACCGCATCGGTTGCTGCGTATGATGGCCAAATGGGTCAGGCGGCCTATAGCGCGTCTAAAGGTGGTGTGGTCGGCATGACCTTGCCGATTGCCCGTGATTTGGCTCGCAACGGCATCCGCAACATGACAATTGCTCCAGGAATTTTTGGCACGCCGATGATGTTTGGCATGCCGCAAGCGGTGCAAGACGCGTTGGCGGCATCGGTGCCCTTCCCTAGCCGGCTGGGCACGCCTGAAGACTACGCCAAACTGGCTAAACACATTTTTGAAAACGACATGCTCAACGGTGAAGTGATTCGCCTGGATGGTGCGATTCGCCTGGCGCCGCGCTAGAGCCCTGAGACTTTATTTAATCAGGCCAAGCACTTCTTTAAAATCCGGGTGCTCGGCACTGCGCAGCCATTCAAACGCCACCATCTCCGTCGTCACCAGCTCGGCCCCGTTGCCTGCCAGGCGGTCAAACGCTGCATCACGGTTGCGCTCGCTGCGTGAGCTGCAGGCGTCGGTGACGACCCAGACTTCAAACTCTTGTTCCAGCAAATCAAGCGCGGTTTGCATCAGGCAGACATGGGCTTCGCAGCCGGCGATGACAATGATGCTTCGGCCCTCCTCCTCCTCGGGCGCAGGTTTTTGCAAATGCTTGGGCAGGCTGCGGGCATTGCCTCTGCTTTGATCGCCTTGCGTTGGCTTGCGCAGCGGCGGACGCAGCCAGTCGCCCAGGCCATCGGCTACTGCGCTGAAGTGCGATTTGCTAAGCGTTCTGCCGCCTGCGGCTTCAATGGCGGCAACGATTGCCGGCATGTTAGGGCCCAGCTTGTCAGGCATTTGTTCAGTGCCCCAGAGCGGGACTTGCAAAGCCTGTGCCATGCGCGCCAGCCTGATGGCGTTGGCGATAACAAGTTCGTTCTCAAAAATCGCGGGCATCAGGCGGGTCTGGTAATCGACCAGCACGAGCTGGGATTCATCAGCATCTAGCAACATAAAGCTTCCTTTGATTTATAAATTTTGGCTCTGCAAACGCTCCACCAGCCCAATCAGATAGGCTTCAAACAGCAACGTTGCATCTTGCCCAAACATGCGAATTCGCCCGGTGTGCTTCATCAACAGCAAGCCCACACCGTGTGCAAATAAAGATGTATTCTCTCGCAAAGCATCTTCTGCGCTCAGGCCCATAGCCTCCAGGGCTAGCTCGCAGGGGCGCAGTGCGTCGTGCAGGCGGTCATTGAGCTGGTAGTTCAAGTCAGCGCTCAAACCACGCGGCTGCATACCTTGCACCAGATAAAACCCAAGATCAAGATCACGCGGATTGGCAGCAAAAAAACCAAACCAGGCACTGGCTTTTGCGTCCAGCAGATCGGGGGCCGCAAGTCCCGGATCACCTGCCGCATCCACAGCGGCGTTCAAGCGCTCTAGCGACTCGGCCAGCAGCGCGCCGTAAATCGCCTCCTTGTTTTCAAAATAAGAATAAATAGCGCCCGGCGTGTACCCCGCCTGTTTGGCAATTTCGCGAATACTCGCGCCTTCAATGCCGAGCTTGTCAAATACTGTACGCGCGGCGTCCAGCATCAGCGCGCGGCGTGAATCGGCTTGGGCTTGCTGCCTGGCGGCTCTGGCTTGCATGCACCAACTGTAAACGCAAACGCGCAGCAGTTCATTTAATTAACACTTGTTTTTTAATTTAAACAGTGTTCAAATTAAACAGCTCTTTTTTTGGAACCACGTATGAACGCACCTGCACCTGCCAACACCCTGATGTCTGGCGACGACTTTCGCGAGTCGCTTCGCCGCTACAAGCCGCGCGTCTATCTGGACGGCCAGCAAGTAGCCAGCGTGGTGGACGAACGCGGTTTTGGCCCTGGCATCAATGCGATTGCGTTGACCTATGACTACGCGCTTAAACCCAAATACGCGCCTATCATGACAGCTGTGCAGCACACCAGCGGCAAAACCGTCAACCGCTTGAGCCACATTAATACCAGCAGCGGTGATTTGCTCAACAAGCTGGAAGCGGTGCGCCTGGTGTGCCAAGAAACCGGTTGCGCCCAGCGCTACCTGGTGCACGACGCGATGAACGCGATTGGCCAGGTCAGCGCCAGAATTGACGATGCACGCGGCACCCGCGAGAACAGCGCACGGTTTTTAAACTACCTGCACCGCGTGCAAGACCAGGACTTGACGCTGGGCATTGCCATGACGGATGCCAAAGGCGATCGCAGCAAGCGCCCGCATGAGCAATCCAATGTGGACAGCTACTTGCATATCGTTGAGAGAAACGCCCTGCATAACGGCAAGCGCGGAATCGTTATCAGCGGCACCAAAGCCATCGTGACCGGCGCGCCGTACGTGCACGAATTGCTGGTCATGCCGTGTCGCAACATGGGCCAGGAAGACGCAGACTTTGCGGTCTGCTGCGCGGTACCGATTGACGCGTCGGGCATCACCATCATCGCCCGCCCAGCGGGCCGCCCGGGTGAAAAGCTAGAGCATGGTGCAGCCTTGTTCAGCCGTAAATATGGCCAAAGTACCGGCGTGGTGATGTTTGACAAGGTATTTGTGCCGTATGACGACGTTTTTTACGCTGGTGAGTGGGAGCACACCGGCCACCTGACCTACAGCTACGCCACCCACCACCGCCACACCTGCATCGCTGCCCGTGCGGGTTTTGGTGATTTGCTGATTGGCGCCGGTGCGCTGATGTGCGAGGCCAATGGCTTTGACCCCGCCAAAGAAACCCACCTGCGCGAGCAGATGGTCGAACTGATCACTATCACCGAAAGCTTTTTTGCCTGCGGTGTGGCAGCCAGTGTCTACGGCAAGCCCGATGAACACAGCAAAACCTTCATGCCTGACCCAGTATTTTCAAACATCGGCAAGCTGCTGCTGGCCACCAAGATTTACGACATGCACCGGATTGCCCATTACGTGAGCGGCGGGCTCATCGTTACCTTGCCCGGCCCGGATGAAGACCACAACCCAGAAACCGGCGCAAAACTCTCGGAAGTGCTGCGCGCCAACCCGGACGTGCCTTACGAGCAGCGCATCGAAACCGCCCGCTTCATTGAAGACCTGACAGCTGGCTACCAGGGCGGCTGGTACAGCGTGATCAGCCTGCACGGTGGCGGTTCACCCGCCGCCATGAAGCAGGAGATTTATCGCAACTACCCGATTGGCAGCAAGGTAGAGCTGGTCGAGCGCATTCTGGAAAGAGGGGTAAACGGCGAAGGCGTGCCGCACGACCCGAACCGCGCCATCACCAAAAACCGCCAACCTGGCAAATGCTGTGACACCGGTTGCACCACGCCCGGACAGCCGGTGATGATCGATTTGCCGACGGTAGCGGCTAATTTGCCCTCAAAAAGGGCTTTTTTACCTGTCAAATAGGGCTGTTACCGAATAGATTCAGGTGCTAAAAGCTATAAAAATAGTAGCTTACAAAATGGCGTCACATGATGTCAGGAAGATGGTTTGACGGGCGGCTCGGCAAACTTAAGCAGCTTGGTGGCTTGCAGGGTTTCCGCTAAAAAGCACAGCAGCGCTGCCATAAAACAACCCACGCCCGACAAAAAACTAATGGTGGCTATTTTCAAAATGGGCAGTTCGCTGGTTTCGCCCAAAAACAGCAAAATAATCGTCAGTCCAATCAGCATGGCGCATAACGTCAGCAGGGCAATGCAGCCATTGACCAGCCAACCCCGAAAGCGCAACTGCCTGAGCTCGGCATACATGCGGCTGCTGCGTGCATCATCAAGATTGCCAGAGTCCAGCCGATTTTCAAGAAACCGCGCACGGTCAATGATGCGGCCCAGCCGGCTCGCTGTCGCCGCGATGATGCCCGACACCGCCGTGAGTAAAAAAACCGGCGCCACTGCCAATTGAATGCCATGGGTGACGGCGGCCAGGTCAGGCGCAAAGTTCATGTGGGTTTCTCAAAGTTGCTGGCGGCCCAGCGCTCGGCGCTGGCGCGGCTGAGTTTGAACGATGCAGCGGTGCGCACTTCAGCCAGCAAATCGCCAACCTCGTCATACGCGCTCAGCGTGGCGTAGGGGTTGTCTTCATCGGGCACGATGTCCAGGTTGACGGTGACCCTGGCGGATGCTGCTGTCACTGTCACGCTCTGATGCAGCTCGGCATGCAACTGCTGCTCATGCCTGCGGACAAATTCAGACGCGGTTTTAACCAATGTGTTGAAAGCATTGACGTCGAGTGGTTTGGGGTTCTTTTT
>JBBAPP010000115.1:0-1109 GCA_040400775.1 Polaromonas sp.
TTGTCCGGCAGGTCGGTTGCCACATCGCTTTTGTTACGCCGCAGCATGAAGGGCGTGACGCGCTGGCGCAGCGCCGCCAGTTGCTCGCTGCTGCCGAGCTTTTCAATCGGTGTGCGAAACAACTGCTTGAACTTGGCCTGGCTGCCCAGAAAGCCGGGCATCAAAAAGTGAAACAGGCTCCACAGCTCGCCTAAGTGATTTTCCATCGGCGTGCCCGACAGGCACAGCTTGTGACGCGTGTTTAGCTCACTCACGACTTGTGCAGCGTGGCTGTTGGCATTTTTGATGTTTTGCGCTTCATCTAGCACTACGAGGTGCCAGGCTTGGGCTTGCCAGCGCTCGCGGTCACGTTGCAGCAGCGAATAAGGGGCGATGACCACATCATGCGCAGCCATGTTGGTCGCTGCGCTGTGGCGGTCGGCACCATGCAGCACCAACGTGCGAAGGCTTGGCGTGAAGCGCTCGGCCTCTTTGCGCCAGTTGCCCATCAGGCTGACGGGCGCGATGATGAGGGCCGGCAAGTCAAGACGCCCAGCGTTTTTTTCTATCAACACATGCGCTAGCGTTTGCAGGGTTTTGCCAAGGCCCATGTCGTCAGCCAGCACGCCGCCCAGCGCGTGGGTGCGTAAAAATTGTAGCCAGCTCAGGCCCTGTAATTGGTAGGGGCGCAGGCTAGCTTGTAGCCCTTCGGGCAGCACCGCCTCGGGCAAGCTGCCGCTTCCAGAGAGTTGGCTGACCATCTCGCGCAGGCTGTCCGCGCCCTTCCAGACAGCGCCTGCACCGAGTGACGAGCCTAGCCGCAGCGCCTCCAGCCGCGACAGGCGCAGCGTATCGCCCGCCAGCTCTTTGGTGGTTTTGTCGCCGACCAGTTCCAGCAGCGCTTGCAGCCAGGGTCGCAGCGGCTCGGTCGGCAAGCGCAGGTAAGTGCCGTTTTTTTGTTCGAGGTACACATGCTCTGGCAGTTGGGTCGTGACAGATTCGTCGTGCGTGTTAGCCGCCAGGTGCCCCAGCAAACTGGGCAGTAGCGGCAAGATGTTGTGCCGCACGCCGTCAATCGCCATGCCGAGCGACAAGTCAAACCAGGGTGATTGGCTGCCTTCCGGCTCTCC
>JBBAPP010000115.1:1209-7663 GCA_040400775.1 Polaromonas sp.
TGCAGGTCGCGATGCAGCATCACGCGCACGGCTGGCTGGTTACTTGAAGCGGGCATTTCCAGCAAAGTCGGGTTCTGGTTATGCGCGGCATAGACCAGCAAGTCCTTGTAGTCAAAGCGCAAAGTGGCGCGCAACAAACCCAGTCTGGGCAGGTCTTTGATGGCGACTTTTTCGACATGCAAAAACAGCTTGGGCGTGATGCCCTGCCAGACCTCGGGCGCTTTGATCATAGGCGGCAGCGGCACGCCTGCCAGGCGCTGCAGTAACTGCGTCTCGTGTCGGGCAAAAGTCGATTGCGCAATCGCTGGGGCTTGCATTAACAGCGCCAGATGCTCTTGCGAAACACCGGGCAGCTCAAGGCTGCCGCACAGCCCGGCGCTCGCGTGCAGGTACAAGGGTGGTGTGTTGGCAAACCACTCGACGCCGTCTGCTGCGTTGGCCAGCAGCGGCACGAGCGCCCATTTGGGGTCGGCAAATTCGTCCACGTTTGTATCCTGCTGTGTCGCCTTGACTTGCTGCCATTCAAACATCATCGGCAGATTGGTGCCCAGTTGCAAGGGCTCGCCTTGCAGGTAGCCTTTGGCCTCTGCAAAGAGCTGTCCGGTTTTGGCCGCCAATTGCAAAGCCAGCAAGCCACTGGGGCCGACCAGCACGCACTGACTGGTGGGGCTGTTGTAGCTGTACGTGCGGGCAGCCAAGCTTTCAATCAAATTCAAAATGTCGATGTCAGCGACGGCTGGGGCATTGATGCGGCGCATGGTTTTGAGCTTGGCCCAGTTGCCATTGTTTAACTTGCGCGTCAGCCAGGCACTGAGCAGTAAAACTTTTTTGGTACCCATCAGCACTTGGCTCAGGGTGTAGACCAAATGGTCATCGGTTTCATCTTGCGCGTTGTCTTGCGCCGCGCTGCCAAACAAGTCCAGCCACTGGTTGACCTGCTGGTCGGCCTGCGCGGCTTCACGGGCGGCTTTGGCTTCACGCTGCATTTTTTGCTGCGCTTGTTTGAGTTGTTCCAGCTCTTCAAGGCTAAGGCGTTGGTCGGTCTCTGGCGACGGCTGCTGCTGAGTGGCAACACCCTTGCTGGATTTATAGGCCGCTTTTAGTGCCAAGGCAACAGCGTGTTTGCAGTCATAGCCAACCGGGCAGGTACAACTGGCACTGAAAAAATCAACCGTGCCAGCGCTTGAAACCTCCAGCGTGACGGACGTGTCATAGACCTCGCGCCCACTGCCTTGCACTTGGCCTTCAACGTTCCATTCGCTGTGGCTGGCGTGGCTCAAGCTACAGTCCAGCACCTTTTGGCTAAGGTAGACCTCCATGCCACGCGCAAAAGTGGCGCTGGCGACATGGTTGGCCAGCGACTCCCGGCGCAGCAACAGCGTTGGCACAATTAAACTCTTCCTGTGGTGCCTGTCGGTTTGCTACCCACACCCGCCGCATGCGCCTGTTCATCCGCGTGGTAGCTCGACCTGACCATGGCACCTACCGCCGCGTGGGTAAAGCCCATCTTGTAAGCCTCGGCTTCAAACATCTTGAAGGTGTCGGGGTGAACGTAGCGGCGCACGGGCAGGTGGCTCATGGAGGGCGCCAGGTACTGGCCAATCGTCAGCATGTTGATGTCGTGCGCACGCATGTCGCGCATGACTTGCAAAATTTCGTCGTCGGTCTCGCCCAGGCCGACCATGATGCCGCTTTTGGTTGGCACATTCGGATGCAGGGCTTTGAATTTTTTCAGCAAGTTCAATGAAAACTGGTAATCGCTGCCGGGGCGGGCTTCTTTGTACAGGCGGGCGGTGGTCTCTAAATTGTGGTTCATCACATCGGGCGGCGCGGCTTTTAAAATCTCTAGCGCACGGTCGTCACGACCCCGGAAGTCGGGCACCAAAATTTCAATCGTGGTGGCCGGTGATAGTTCGCGTATTTTTTGAATGCATTCGACAAAGTGCCCGCTGCCGCCGTCGCGTAAATCGTCACGGTCTACGCTGGTAATCACCACGTATTTGAGTTTGAGCGCTGCAATGGTTTTGGCCAGGTTCGATGGTTCTTCTAGATCCAGCGGGTCGGGCCGGCCATGGCCGACATCGCAAAACGGGCAGCGCCGGGTGCACTTGTCGCCCATGATCATGAAAGTGGCTGTGCCCTTGCCAAAGCATTCACCGATGTTCGGGCAACTGGCTTCTTCACACACCGTGTTCAGCTTGTTCTCGCGCAAGATCTGCTTGATCTCGTAAAAGCGCGTGCTTGGGCTACCGGCTTTGACGCGAATCCAATCGGGCTTTTTCAAAAGCGGCGCTTGCTCGACCTTGACAGGGATGCGCGACAGCTTGGCCGCTGCTTTTTGCTTGGCCAGCGGGTTGTAGTCGGCCTGGTTTTGGACTTCTCTGACAACTTCTTGTGTGCTCATGGTGCTCTGTCTTTAGGGTGCAAGGTAGCTGGCGAGCTTTTGGCTCAATACATCAGCAGCATCTTGCCAGTTCACTGAAACACCAATTGTACGAAGGTCAAGCGTTTGCAAACCCGCATAGCCGCAGGGGTTGATGCGTGAGAAAGGCTCTAAGTCCATCGCCACATTCAGCGCCACGCCGTGGTAGGTGCAGTGGCGGCTGACTTTGATGCCGAGCGCGGCGATTTTGCCTAAGCCTGAGAACATGGGGTCAGATCCCAATTGGGGCTTAAAGCCGTTTAGATTCGCTCCCAGGTTTGCCCCCCCATTGGGCTCTGACCCCTTCACATTAGCTGCCCCCGTATCAAGCATGGCATGCGAAAACGGATCATCCAGCCGCACATAAATCCCCGGTGCACCACGCACCCGGTGCCCCGTCACGCCAAAATGCATCAAGGTGCGAATCACCGCTTCTTCGACCCGGTAAACGTATTCTTTGACGTAATAGCCCGCCGCCTTCAAATCCATCAGTGGGTAGGCCACCACCTGCCCCGGCCCATGAAAAGTCACCTGACCACCCCGGTCGGTTTGCACCACCGGGATGTTGCCCGGATTCAAAATATGCTCCACCTTGCCCGCCAGCCCTTGGGTGTAGACGGCTGGGTGCTCACATATCCATAGCTGATTACGCCCGTTCTCATTGGGTTGAAGGCTGATTTGAGGGGTATTTTGAGCTATTTGTAGAGCTCTGGGGTCATATCTATCGGCTGTGTAGACCTTCATCGCCTCATAAGTAGGCAAATATTCGACTTGGCCGAGTTTGCGGACGTCAATCGTCACAACACCACTTTCACCATCGGGTGCGTGCTCAGGGTGCGGTACAGCTCGTCGAGCTGCTCCCGGCTGGTGGCGGTCACGGTCACGGTCACGCCCAGATATTTGCCGCCGCTGCTTTCGCGCAGCTCGATGGTGGATGCGTCAAATGCCGGGTCAAACTGATGGGCGATGTGGGTAATTGCCGTTACCATGCCGTCCACCTTCAGCCCCATGACCTTGATGGGGAATTGGGACGGATATTCAATCAGGGATTCTTGCTTGGGAATATCAGGCGGCGTCTCAGGCGTGGTCATGCGGCTTGCTCCTTGGCTTCTTGATAAGCTGCATACAGTTTGGCATATACCGGGCCGGGTAAGCCAGTACCCACTTTTACTTCGTCCAGTAAAGTTACGGGCAGCACTTCTTTGGTTGCCGATGACAGCAGCAGCTCATCCGCATCCAGGACCTCTGCCCGGGTAATGCGGCGCAGCGCAAAACCGATGCCGTTGGCGCGACACATCTCTTCAATCAGGCCGTAGCGGATACCTTCCAGTACCAGAGAGTCTTTGGGCGGGCCAAGCACCTTGCCGTTTTTTACCACCCACACATTGCTGGCGGCGGCCTCGCTTAAATAATCACCGCGGAACATGATGGTCTCCAGCGCACCTGCATCGGCACTGATTTGCCGAGAGAAAACGGCCCCCAACAGGCTGGTGCTTTTAATATGCGCCTTTTCCCAGCGGAAGTCATTGGCGGTGACGCAGGCCACGCCCTGGGTGCGCTGTTCAAGGCTGGGCAGTTTCATGGCATTGATCATCACAAACACGGTGGGTTTCAGGTCGGGCGGCATGACATGGTCACGTGGCGCGACGCCCCGGCTAACCTGGATGTAGATGATATGGTCCAACCTGGCCGGTAGGGCGTTTTGAGCATCTTTCCGGGCTAAATCCGCCATTTCCTGGGTGCGAGCAGCTATTAATTGAGTAGCAATATCGCGCCACGCTGCATGTGTCAGCGGGTTGCCAATACGCAACTCGGCCAGGCTGCGGTCTAGCCGTGCCATGTGCTGCGCGAAGCGGAACAGCTTGCCCGCATAAACAGGTACCACTTCATATATACCGTCGCCAAAAATAAAGCCTCGGTCCAGCACACTGATCTTGGCGTCTTGTAGTGGCGTAAGCGCACCATTCAAGTAGCAAAGGGTAGTCGGAAGAGGGGGTGAAACAGTCTCAGAAGTCATTGTTTATGGCTTTAGCAGAAGCGGTTTTTTTAAGGCGAGATGAACGGTTCTTACGTTTCAGCCAAAACTGAAGTCGCCAAACAGTTTTGACCAAAGCATACGCTGCCAGCGCGCCGCCAGCGGCAAACATGCCCATGCCCAAAACGGCTGGCGCACCGACGGCGCCTAAATAAGCCGCGATGTCGCCACCCTGGCCGATTTGATTCAACGGCAGCGGCGGGGGCGCATCAAGTACCAAACTACCCAGTTTGTAAGCCAGCCATAGCCAGAACCCAATCGTCAGCGGGTTGGTGATCAAGGTCATGCCGACCGCTACCGGTATGTTCGCGCGCCACCACACGCAGTTGGCTGCAGCCACCAGAATTTGCGCAACCGGCGAAGCAAAAGCCCAAAAGACACCAATCGCCGCGCCGCGAGCGACTGACTCATGGTGCATTCGCCAAAGCTTGGGATCCAGCACATGGTGGGCGATGGGCTTTAGCCAAGGGTGTTCGGCCAAAGCCGTGCGGCTGGGAAAGGCGCGGCCCCAAAAGTCGGTCCAGCGCCGCGGCGGGGTTTTGGCTTTTCGTTGGTCGTGTTGCATGGGGCTTGTCACGGTACTTGGCGAACTGGCAAAACGCGGGTCTCACCAATCGCCATCAGCATAAAGACCTCTGGCGCCAGACCGCGCTCTTGCAAGGCTATGGCCAGGTCTTTGGGCGGTTGGTCGAGTGATTCGTCGCTCAGTGCAAATGTGCCCCAATGCACACCCACGCTACGCTTGGCCTGCAAGTCCTGGTGAATCTGCACCGCCTCTGCCGGGTTGACGTGCTGCTCTTGCATAAACCAGCGCGGCTCATACGCGCCAACCGCGATCAAGGCCAAGTCAAAACCGCCGCCTTTGGCCGGGGTTTGGCGGTCCGCAAAGCGCTTTTGGGTGTCCACAAAGTCCTGGCTGTAGCCCGTGTCGCCACTGAAATACCAGTGCGTGGCCGAGCCAAACACCGCCCAGCCACCCCACAGGGTTTGGCTGCGGTCGCTTAAAGAACGCGCTGACCAGTGCTGTACCGGCGTGAAGTTAAATTCAACGCCCTTGACGCTCACGCTGTCCCACCAGTCCAGCTCTTTGACGTTTTTGATACCAAGATCATCAAACAAGGCTTTAACCCCCAGCGGAACCAAAAAAAGCGTAGCGCCTTGCGACCGATTGGATAGGGTGAGAACCGAATGTTTATCCAAATGATCGTAATGGTTGTGGGAAATCAGTACGACATCAATGGGCGGCAACTGCTCGATGCGCAAGCCGGGTGGCTGGGCGCGCTTGGGGCCAAAAGACTGCACCGGCGACGCGCGCTCTGAAAATATGGGGTCGGTCAGCACGTTCAGGCCATTGGCTTGCACCAGCATCGTGGCATGGCCGATCCAGGTGATGGCAGGCAACATCCGCGACAAAGAGGCCGCTTTGGCGTTGTTTTGGATGAATGCCACGTCAGCTAGCACCGTTGGCGTCGGTGTGAGCGGCGCTTTGGGCGCGTCGTCCAGCAGGCGCTGATATTGCCAGCGAAAAAAATCGCTTCGCGATTTGGTCACGCTGGTGGAATAGTTGTTTTTAAAGCCATCTGGCGTGTGATGTGGCTTGGCGGCACTGACCTGGGCGCTAACATTGGCGCAACCTGTCAGCGCAAACATGCCAGCAAAAACGCAAGCAGTGAATAATTTGCTATTGAAAAAGAAGCTGCTTAAGCAGGTATCAAGTGTCATCACAGCCATTTCTAACCTCATCGTACAAGGCGAACCGCCAAAATGGAAAGCCAGCCTAGCGAGAAATTGATCAGCGTCATGGTGTGCATTAATCCAGCAGCCTTGGCTGCCACTGACCACTCAGCTGCTGCGACAGCACGCTTGTACTTTTTAAAACCTGCAAAATAAATATGACCAAACACCAGCATCATGGTGATGCCCAGCACCAGCATGATGTTCCAGCCTAATGGCACGCTGCCCTGGCCGGTCGCCATCTTTGCGGCGCGAAAGGTGGC
>JBBAPP010000116.1:0-7632 GCA_040400775.1 Polaromonas sp.
GCTTTGCTATCCGCGAGGGTGGCAAGACTGTCGGCGCTGGTGTTGTCGCTAAGATACTTGCTTGATTTTGTGAGACTGACCGCAGCTACGCGCATGCGAGCCAGTTCTGTCTCCAAACTGATGAGAAAAATTTTTAAGTAGGGGCATAGCTCAATTGGCAGAGCGTCGGTCTCCAAAACCGAAGGTTGTAAGTTCGATTCTTACTGCCCCTGCCACCAGTGCTTTGTCAATGTCAAAGCGCCCGGTGGTTAGAAAAGCTAAAAACAAGCCCGCTGAGAGCCGAAAGCTTTCATCGGGCTTAGGTGTCTCAAGTGATGTGTGTCGGTCAAACAGGATATTCGGTAAACATGGCTTCTACTCAAGTTGAAACGGTAAATACCACTGCGGACAAGGCCAAGCTTGGCTTGGCTATTGCACTGGTATTGGCCTCACTCGTCAGCTTTTACTTGCTCTCCAAGCAAGGGCAGCTCGCACAGTGGGGTGCGCTGTTGGCTTGTTTAGCGGCTGCAGTGCTAGTTTTCATGTCGTCTGAGGTGGGCAAGCAGTTCTTGGCGTTTGGTCGGGATTCTGTGCGCGAGGTTAAAAAAGTTGTTTGGCCGGCTCGAAAAGAAGCTATGCAAATGACCGCCTATGTTTTTGCTTTTGTTGTGGTGATGGCGCTGTTTTTATGGCTCACTGACAAAGCACTTGAATGGGTGTTTTACGACCTGTTGCTGGGATGGAAAAAATAATGAGTGATCTCAACACGATCGTGGTCAACGAGTTTGTACCGGGCACGTCCTTGACGCCTGCTGATGGTATGAACTGGTATGTGGTTCACGCTTACTCGGGCATGGAAAAAGCCGTGGAGCGTAACATTACCGAGCGCATCACACGCGCCGGCATGCAATCCAAATTTGGCCGTTTTTTGGTGCCGACTGAAGAGGTCGTCGAGATCAAAAATGGTCAGAAAAAAACCACAGAGCGCCGGTTTTTCCCAGGTTATGTGCTAGTTGAAATGACCATGGACGACGAGAGCTGGCACTTGGTCAAGCACACCAATAAAGTCACGGGCTTTGTCGGCGGCGCTAAAAACCGCCCTTCGCCGATATCTGAAAAAGACGTCCAGGCTATCGTGAGTCAAATGCAAGTGGGAACTGCCAAACCACGCCACAAGGTTGAGTTTGAAACAGGTGAATATGTGCGCGTCAAGGACGGCCCATTCACTGACTTCAACGGCACAGTCGAAGAAGTCAATTACGACAAAAACAAAGTCCGTGTGTCGGTCACGATTTTTGGTCGTGCGACACCGGTCGAGCTGGAATTCAGCCAGATTGAGAAAACCTGACAACTTAAGATTTTGCGGGACAGACCAAAGAAGGTGCGAAGCGCCACTTTGCTCTGTCCTCAAACTGAATAGATTCAGCGCTTTGCAACTCGGCGCTGTGACTTGAAAAAGTCGTTTTTGAGTTGTGTAACCCCCGGGAAGCTTGACGCTGCTTTGTTAGTTGTCAGGCGTTATTACCCGCAAGGAGAAAAGTATGGCGAAAAAAATCGTCGGCTTCATCAAGCTGCAAGTACCAGCTGGTAAGGCCAACCCTTCCCCACCGATTGGTCCCGCTTTGGGTCAACGCGGCTTAAACATCATGGAATTCTGCAAGGCATTCAATGCCCAGACCCAAGGTATTGAGCCAGGTTTGCCGTTACCAGTGATCATCACGGCTTTTGCAGACAAGAGCTTTACCTTCATCATCAAAACAGCGCCTGCTGTAACGTTGATCAAGAAAGCTATCAAGCTTGAAAAAGGTTCATCGACGCCGCATACCGTCAAGGTTGGCAAGATCAGCCGTGCGCAGCTTGAAGAAATTGCCAAGCACAAGATGAAAGACATGACGGCTGCTGACCTCGACGCCGCTGTCCGCACGATTGCCGGTTCAGCCCGTTCCATGGGTGTCACGGTGGAAGGTGTTGTATGAGCAAGTTAACCAAACGCCAAAAAACTGTCGGTGACAAAATCGACAGCAACAAGCTGTACCCTTTGGGCGATGCCTTGGGTCTGGTCAAAGAGTTTGCCGTTGCCAAGTTTGATGAATCCATCGACGTTGCGGTTCAGCTTGGTATTGACGCCAAGAAATCTGACCAAGTCGTTCGCGGTGCTGTGGTGTTGCCTAACGGCACCGGAAAAACCAAGCGCGTCGCCGTGTTCGCCCAAGGTGCCAAGGCTGAAGAAGCCAAAGCTGCTGGTGCTGACATTGTTGGCATGGACGATTTGGCTGCTGACATCAAGGCCGGCAAGATGGACTTCGACGTTGTGATTGCCTCGCCAGACGCGATGCGTATTGTTGGTACGCTGGGCCAGATTCTTGGTCCACGCGGCCTGATGCCTAACCCCAAAGTGGGCACGGTGACACCTGATGTAGCCACTGCCGTGAAAAACGCAAAAGCTGGCCAAGTCCAATTTCGCGTCGACAAAGCTGGCATCGTGCACGGCACGATTGGTCGCCGTTCGTTTGATACCGATAAGCTGCAAGGCAATCTGGCGGCGCTGATTGATGCTTTGGTCAAGGCCAAGCCCGCATCGAGTAAAGGCGTGTACTTGCGTAAAGTTGCTGTCTCGTCAACGATGGGTGTGGGCGTTCGCGTCGACACGCAAACCATCGCTGCTTGAAGCTAAAGATTTGAGCGGCGCGAAAGTGTCGCTCAGAGTGGTGGGTCGCTAGAGGCATCAAACCTTTTGCGGGCCATCCAGGACCGTTGGTGCGGCTGGCTTAAAACCCGGTGGCTTAATGGATCTCGAAGGAGGTCAACCAACGCAGATGGCGTGCCCGCTGCTTGAATGGTTTTAAAACCTGAAAACAGTTGGTCGCTGAACGTGGCAGTTGTCGGTAGGCATGAAGATGCCAACCAACAACATTTTTTAAGGAGTAGACCTTGAGTCTCAATCGCAGTGAGAAGCAAGCCGTCATTGATGAAGTGACTGGCCTCGCAGCTAAAGCTCAAACGCTCGTGATGGCGGAGTACCGCGGTATCACAGTTGCTGATATGACCAAACTGCGCAGCCAAGCGCGTGGCCTCGGTGTGACCTTAAGTGTTCTGAAAAACACTTTGGCTCGCCGTGCCATGGTAGGCAGCCCGTTTGAAATTGTCGCCGACCAGATGACCGGACCGTTGATTTATGGCTTTTCTGTTGATGCAGTAGCCGCCGCGAAAGTGGTGTCTGACTTCGCGAAAACTAACGACAAGTTGGTAATTCGTGGTGGTGCATTTGCAGGCAAAACCCTGGACGTGAACGGCGTGAAGCAACTGGCAAGCATTCCTTCAAAAGAAGTTTTGCTGGCCCAGATCTGTGGCCTCTTGATGTCGCCTATTTCGCGTACAGCCGTTGTGCTGGCAGCGTTGGCGGAGAAAAAAGGTGGCGGCGCAGCCGAAGCCCCAACAGAAGCTTCAACCGAAGCGCCAACTGAAGCCGTTGCAGCGTAATCAAGCAGCGTGAATTAAACCAATTGATATTTAGGAAATTTTAAAATGGCATTCGATAAAGACGCATTTTTGACCTCGCTAGACAGCATGACGGTCATGGAACTCAACGAATTGGTGAAAGCCATCGAAGAGAAATTCGGAGTCAGCGCAGCCGCTATGTCAGCGCCTGCTGCTGGTGGTGGTGGCGGTGCAGCTGCTGTAGTTGAAGAAAAGACCGACTTCAATGTCGTGTTGCTTGAAGCTGGTGCCCAGAAGGTGCAAGTGATTAAAGCAGTTCGCGAACTGACCGGTTTGGGCCTTAAAGAAGCCAAAGATCTGGTTGACGGCGCTCCAAAGAACGTCAAAGAAGGCATCCCAAAGGCTGATGCTGAAGCCGCCAAGAAGAAGCTCGAAGACGCTGGCGCGAAAGTCGAACTCAAGTAATTGCTTGTGTTTGAGAAGGCTGGAAGTTCTTTTAAGAACTTCCAGCCTTTGGTGTTTATCCACACCAATCAACTTGTGGTTACAGAGTGTACTGAAAAGCTGATAAAACAGTCTTCTTTTCAGTACTTTCTGAAATTCGACGACAGAAAGAACCTTGGTTCGGGTGATGTGCAATGCTTCACCGTCCGCCATGGTTGGTAGCGGCCAACCACCAAGCCCGCTCGCATATACCTTTGTGTATCCGAGCAAATAGTCACCAAAGCAGTTTGCTTTAGTCCATCACGCGGAGAACTCATGGCATATTCTTTCACTGAACGTAAACGCATTCGCAAGAGCTTTGGAAGCCGCGATAGCGTCTTGGCTGTTCCTTATTTGTTACAGATGCAAAAAGACGCGTACACCGCGTTCTTGCAGGCTGACAAATCACCCAAAGCGCGCACCCTAGAAGGCCTGCAAGCCGCTTTTGACAATGCTTTCCCTATCGTCTCGCACAACGGTTTTGTTGAGATGAAGTTTTTGGAATACAGCCTGGCCAAGCCCGCATTTGACGTGCGTGAATGCCAGACCCGCGGCTTGACATTTGCCTCGGCTGTGCGCGCCAAAGTGCAGCTGATCATTTATGACCGTGAATCGTCGACATCACAGTCCAAGGTCGTCAAAGAAGTTAAAGAGCAGGAAGTCTACATGGGCGAGGTGCCCCTGATGACCGACAAAGGCTCGTTCGTGATCAACGGCACCGAGCGCGTAATCGTGTCCCAGTTGCACCGCTCACCAGGCGTGTTTTTTGAGCATGACAAGGGCAAAACCCATAGCTCGGGTAAGTTGCTGTTTTCGGCTCGGATCATTCCTTATCGCGGTTCATGGCTCGATTTCGAGTTTGATCCAAAAGACATTTTGTACTTTCGCGTTGATCGCCGCCGCAAAATGCCAGTCACGATTTTGCTCAAGGCGATTGGCCTGAACCACGAATCCATCTTGGCGAACTTCTTTGTATTCGACAACTTTCGCCTGATGGACAGCGGCGCTCAAATGGATTTTGTTGCCGAACGTATGCGCGGCGAAGTCGCCCGCTTTGACATCACCGACAACTCGGGCAAAGTCATTGTGGCCAAAGACAAGCGCATCACCGTGCGCCACACCCGCGAGCTGGAAACCAGCGCTACCAACAGCATCAGCGTGCCAGAAGATTTCTTGCTCGGTCGCGTGGTTGCCAAAAACATTGTTGACTTAGAGTCCGGTGAAATCATTGTCAAGGCCAACGATGAGCTGACCGATGTGTTGCTGAAAAAGCTGCGTCTGGCCGGTGTGCATGATTTACAAGTGTTGTACACCAATGAGCTGGATCAGGGCTCATATATCTCGCAAACGCTGCGTTCCGACGAAACAGCTGACGAGTTTGCCGCACGTGTTGCGATTTACCGGATGATGCGCCCCGGCGAGCCACCGACAGAAGACGCCGTTCAGGCACTGTTCCAGCGCCTGTTCTACAACCCAGACACCTATGACTTGTCGCGTGTTGGCCGCATGAAGTTCAACGCCCGCGTTGGCCGTGACGCGTCGACCGGCCCCATGGTCATGACCAACGAAGACATCTTGGCAGTTGTCAAGATTTTGGTCGACTTGCGTAACGGCAATGGCGAAGTCGATGACATTGACCACCTTGGCAATCGCCGCGTGCGTTGTGTTGGTGAGTTGGCTGAAAACCAATACCGTACTGGTTTGGCGCGTATTGAAAAAGCCGTCAAGGAGCGTTTAGGCCAAGCTGAGCAAGAGCCTTTGATGCCGCACGACTTGATCAACAGCAAGCCGATTTCTGCTGCGCTCAAAGAGTTCTTCGGCGCGTCGCAGTTGTCGCAATTTATGGATCAGACCAATCCGCTGGCTGAGATCACGCACAAGCGCCGCGTATCGGCTCTTGGCCCTGGCGGTTTGACCCGCGAGCGCGCTGGCTTTGAAGTGCGCGATGTGCACGTGACCCATTACGGTCGCGTTTGCCCGATTGAGACGCCTGAAGGCCCAAACATCGGTTTGATCAATTCGTTGGCGTTGTACGCGCGCTTGAACGAATACGGCTTCATTGAGACGCCGTACCGCCGTGTAGTTGACAGCAAAGTCACGATGCAAATCGACTATCTGTCTGCCATTGAAGAAGGCAAGTACGTGATTGCCCAGGCCAACGCTGCGCTGGACAAAGAAGGCACCCTGACGGGCGACTTGGTGTCTGCGCGTGAAAATGGTGAATCGATTTTGGTCGGTGCTGAGCGCGTTCAGTACATGGACGTCTCGCCTGCACAGATCGTTTCAGTTGCTGCGTCGCTGGTGCCTTTCTTGGAGCACGACGATGCCAACCGCGCACTGATGGGCGCCAACATGTCGCGCCAGGCTGTGCCTGTGCTGCGCCCAGAAAAGCCGTTGGTCGGTACAGGTATCGAGCGGGTTGCCGCAGTTGACTCCGGCACGGTGGTGACTGCCACACGCGGCGGTATCGTTGACTATGTTGATGCCACCCGTATCGTGGTGCGTGTTAACGATGCCGAAGCACTGGCCGGTGAGGTCGGCGTTGACATCTATAACCTCATCAAATACCAGCGCTCCAATCAAAATACCAACATCCATCAGCGTCCTATCGTCAAGATGGGTGACAAGCTGGACAAGGGTGACGTGATTGCCGACGGCGCATCGACTGATCTGGGCGAAATCGCCATTGGTCAAAACATGCTCATCGCCTTCATGCCGTGGAACGGCTACAACTTTGAAGACTCGATTTTGATCAGCGAGCGTGTGGTGGCTGAAGACCGTTACACCTCGATTCACATCGAAGAACTCGTTGTAATGGCGCGTGACACCAAGCTCGGCAGCGAGGAAATCACGCGTGACATTCCGAATCTGTCAGAGCATCAGCTCAACCGTTTGGACGAATCAGGCATTATTTATGTGGGTGCTGAAGTTCAGCCCGGTGACACGCTGGTCGGCAAAGTCACGCCAAAAGGCGAAACCACGCTGACGCCCGAAGAAAAACTGTTGCGTGCTATTTTTGGTGAAAAAGCCAGCGATGTGAAGGACACCTCACTGCGCGTCAGCCAAGGCTCGCGCGGCACGGTGATTGACGTACAAGTCTTCACCCGTGAAGGCATTGTGCGCGACAAGCGTGCGCAGCAGATCATTGACGACGAGCTCAAGCGTTACCGTCTCGACTTGAACGACCAGCTGCGCATTGTTGAAGCTGATGCGTTCGACCGGATTGAAAAGCTGCTGAATGGCAAGCTTGCCAACGGCGGCCCGCAAAAGTTGGCCAAAGGTACCAAAATCGACAAGGCTTATTTGGCGGGGGTTGAAAAATACCATTGGTTTGACGTTCGCCCGGCCGATGATGAAGTTGCTTCGCAATTGGAGAGCATTAAAAACTCGATGGAGCAAACGCGTCACAGCTTTGATTTGTCGTTTGAAGAAAAACGCAAAAAGCTGACGCAAGGTGATGAGTTGCCAGCAGGTGTACTCAAAATGGTCAAGGTGTATTTGGCGGTTAAACGCCACCTGCAGCCTGGCGACAAGATGGCTGGCCGGCACGGTAACAAAGGCGTGGTGTCCAAGATCGTTCCAGTTGAAGACATGCCGCACATGGCCGACGGCACACCGTGCGACATCGTCCTGAACCCGCTGGGCGTGCCATCGCGCATGAACGTCGGTCAAGTGCTGGAAGTTCACTTGGGCTGGGCGGCTAAAGGCCTGGGCCAGCGGATTGGTGACATG
>JBBAPP010000117.1:0-6336 GCA_040400775.1 Polaromonas sp.
CCTCGGCAAGAGGCGGGGCTTTGTAGCCGATCAAAAATCGATTACTTCTTGGCAGGTGGCTTGGCTGCTGGCTTGGCTGCTGTCTTGGCCGCTGGCTTGGCAGCGTCTTTAGCGGCTGCGGCAGCTTTGCCAGCAGCAGCTTTGGCATCTTTGCCGCCCGAAGCGTCAGCGGCAGGTGCAGCGGCTTCAACTTCTTCAACGATGGCCGTGACGGACACCAACACCGGATTGACCTGGCCTTTGGCCACAAACTTCACACCTTTTGGCAGGGTGATGTCTTTGACGTGCAGGGACGAGCCTTTTTTCAGGCCGCTCAAATCAACAGCGATGAACTCAGGGATATCAGCCGGGAAGCAGGAAATCGTCAAGTCTGTCAGCACATGGTTGGCCAGGCAGTTTTCATTTTTGACTGCGGGTGAGTTTTCTTCGCCGCTGTAGTGCAGTGGCACTTTCATCGTCATCTTGGTGGTGGCATCCACGCGCTGGAAGTCAATATGCAAAATTTGCTGCTTGAACGGATGCATTTGCAAATCGCGCAGCAGCACTTTATGCTCTGTACCAGCCAGTTCCATGTCGAGAATCGACGCGTGGAAAGCTTCTTTTTTGATGGCATGGAACAAAGCGTTGTGATCAAGCTCGATCAGCGTTGCCTCGTTAGTGCCACCGTAAACAATACCGGGTGTGCGACCCGTGATGCGGAGACGGCGGCTCGCACCCGTGCCCTGCTTGGCGCGCTCAAAAGCGACAAATTTCATAATTAACTCCATATAAAGGCAGGCCGCGACCAGCTTTGCCCAATTTATAAAGGCAACACGTTTGACGGTGTTACCGCTTTTTGTTTCAGAGCAGTTCTTGTTGGTCCTGGTCTGAAAACAAACTCATCACCGACTCTCCCTTGGCGATGCGCTGAATGGTTTCAGCGATCAACGGGCCCACAGAGAGCTGGCGGATTTTGGTACATGCCCTGGCTCGGTCGCTCAGGGGGATGGTGTTGGTAATGACGATTTCATCAAGTGCATCGCCCTGGGCAATTCGGTCGATGGCGGGGCCTGAAAATATCGGGTGTGTGCAATACGCATAAACTTTTTTCGCGCCGCGCTCTTTCAGCACTTCAGCCGCTTTGACCAGCGTGCCTGCGGTGTCAATCATGTCGTCCATGATGACGCAGTTGCGGCCCTCAATGTCGCCGATCACATGCATGACTTCAGACACGTTGGCTTTGGGGCGGCGCTTGTCAATAATCGCCATGTCGCAGCCCAATTGCTTGGCCAGCGCCCTGGCGCGAACCACACCGCCAACGTCAGGCGAGACCACCATCAGGTCTGAATAATTTTTTTGCCGCAAGTCACCCAACAAAACCGGTGATGCATAAATGTTGTCAACCGGGATGTCAAAAAAGCCTTGGATCTGGTCAGCGTGCAAGTCCATGGTCAAGACGCGTGACACACCCACAGCTTGCAGCATGTTGGCGACCATTTTGGCGGTGATGGGCACACGCGCTGAACGCGGGCGACGGTCTTGCCGGGCGTAACCAAAGTAAGGGATGACGGCGGAAATGCGCTCGGCGGATGCGCGCTTCAAAGCATCCACCATGATCAGCAGCTCCATCAGGTTTTCATTCGTCGGCGCGCAGGTGGACTGCACCACAAACACGTCACGCGCGCGTACGTTTTGCTGAATTTCTACAGTGACTTCACCGTCTGAAAAGCGGCCCACATGCGCTGCCCCCAAACTGATGTCCAGATGCTCTGCAATTTCTAGTGCCATGCCGGGGTTGGCATTGCCGGTGAACAGCATGAAGTCGGGATGCGTTTGTTGTTGTGTTGACATATGGGGTACAGCTGCTAACGATGTTGACGCGGCTGTAATCAGTTAAAACTAAGGACTAACCCAAATGAACTCAGGCTCATGCAGTACATGAGCTTGAACAAGATACCGACCCATGCAATGCATAAGCTTTCAGAAAATTTTGGCAGGGGTGGAAGGAGTCGAACCTGCGAATGCCGGAATCAAAATCCGGTGCCTTAACCAACTTGGCGACACCCCTACGCGGGACAGTTGCTTGGCTTTTTAGTGTCAAGCAACCAACCCATAAACTACATTTGCTACCAGCCAACCAGAGGATGGGCTTGCAAATTACGGCATTTGCGGACTTTAAAGCCATCTGGATGGCCTGCAATATCTACCTCATGCTGTAATCGCGCAAACACCGCACTTCCTGAGCCAGTCATGCGGCCTTTGAGCTGCTTGCTCGCCAACCAGTCAAGCGATTGACTAATTTGCGGACAAAACTCTTGGGCTACTGGTTGCAAGTCGTTATGACCCAACTCAAAAACTCCAAATTCTTTGTTTGCAGCAAAGCCTAAGATTGTAGCAGTTTCAGTGTCGCGTTTAAGCGCAGGCGACTGAAAAATTGACGCCGTAGTCACGCCGAGCGGCGGCTTGACGACTAAAAAATCAGCTGCGGGCAGATCGATGGGTGTCATCTGCTCGCCCACACCCTCGACCCAGGCGTTGCCACCCAACAAAAAAAACGGCACATCAGCGCCCAGGCGCAGGGCAATGGCCAGCAAGGCATGGCGCGGTAACTGAACACCCCACAGCCGCTGTAAAGCCAGCAAACTGCTGGCCGCATCTGACGAGCCCCCACCCATGCCGGCTTCTGACGGAATGCGCTTTTCCAGGCTGATGTGGACGCCCAGTCTTGTGCCGCAGGCTTTCTGAAGCGCTTTGGCAGCGCGCACTGTCAGGTCTTCAGCGGGCAAAATATCTGCGCCCGCAATACCTATATCCGCTCGGGTGATCTGGCCGTCGGTACGCAGTTCAAAATGCAGCGTGTCGCACCAGTCGAGCAGCATAAAAACCGACTGAATCAGGTGGTAACCATCAGCGCGCCGGCCGGTGATGTGTAAAAACAAATTGAGCTTGGCGGGCGCAAGAACGTCGTAAATGGCTTTCATGGGGACAGGATGGTTTATTTGTCGAGCACGATGCGTACATCTGCAGGCGGCGCTGGCGCTGTTCTTTTGGCTGTGACGCGGCCGATGCCCTGCTGCGACAGGTCAGCCGTCCATCCAGGTGACGGTGTATTTTTGCCATCTAGCCAGTCAAACAAGGCTGAAAAAGGCACTGCTGCACCGGTGGTTTGCGCCAAAAGCGCGTCGGTGGATGTGAAACGCTTGATGCTGCCGTTTTGCTCCAGCACGGCCTCAGTTGGCGTCCAGCGGATGATGCCCAAAATGTTACCCAGCGGGCTGATCAGCGTCATCTCGCCGCTGTCAGCTTGACCTTTGAGCTCAAAACTGGCGAAAAAAGCCTGCACCGGCTCGGTCTGGATCTGCAAGCTGATCCGGCCTGCCCAAAAGTTGGTTTTAGCCACATTTTGGGTGTCATTTATGCTTGTAACGCCCTGTTTGTGGGCGCAACCAGCTATTAAAAAAATAGCGACTAGCAGACTGCTTACAAGGCCACGGTAAGGCATGCTCAGAGCTTGACCTTCAGGCGTTTGAGTGTTTCAAGCAGTGTGTCGTTTTCAGGGTTCAGCAACTGGCCTTCACGCCAAATGCGCAGTGCTTTGTCGCGCTGGCCCATGGTCCAAAGCACTTCTCCGTAGTGGGCGGCTATTTCAGCGTCAGGTTTGGTTTTAAAGGCATCGGCAAAAATCCTGGCAGCTTCTGCGTTGTTGCCCATGCGGAACTCGACCCAGGCCAGGCTGTCGCGGATGTAAGGGTCATTGGGCACAAACTCGAGTGCTTTTTGAATCAGTAGTTTGGCTTCTGGCAAGCGCACATTACGATCTGCAAACGAATAGCCCAAGGCGTTGTAGGCGTTGTACGCATCGGGTTTGAGGGCGATAACGCGGCGCAGCAGGCGCTCCATGTCAGGGAGCTGGCCCAGTTTTTCAGCCATCAAGGCCTGGTCGTACAGCAGGTCAGCTTCTTGTGGCGAGGCGGCTACTGCTTGCGCCAGCAGGTCATGGGCCATCTGGTATTGCTTTAAGTCACGCAGCAAGCCGATTTCAGCCAGTAACTTTAGGCGCGCATCGCCTGGGTTGCGTTCAGGCAGGCTGCGAATCAATTGGCGACCCTCCGCCAATTGGCCCCGGCTGGCCAAAATGGACGCCCGGCGGGTTTGCGCTTGCATCATCTCGCCAGCATTCTCAATTTTATTGATCCAGGCCTCAGCGCCCGCAAAGTCTTTGCGTTTTTCAGCAATCTGAGCCAATGACAAATAGGCCTGTGCCAGCCCCCGGTTGGGCTCATCTTCTTGGTTTTGTTGATTGGCGGCCTGGTTCAAGCTAAGGTAGCGCTCAAACGCGGTTTGCGCCAGCGCCAGTTGGTTGTCCTGTAACTGCAAAGAGCCCAATACCAGCCAAGCGCTTGCAAAACCAGGGTTGTCTTTGATCACGATTTGTAACTGTGTTTCTGCCTCTGCGTAGCGCTGCGCGTCGAGCAAGCCACGCGCGTACCCCATGCGGATTTCAGGCCTCGCTTTGGGGTTATCTGACAGGTATTTTTTAACCACTGTTTCGGCCACAGGCATTTTGGGGTCGAGAATTTCCAAAGCCACCAGGGCAGGGCCGTCAGCCTGCGCGTCGGCTACTTGACCTTTTTGTACGGCTTCCAGTGCACCAGGGACATCACCAGCGGCTATGCGCATGCGCGCCAGTGTGGTCCAGGCGGCTGCCGCGGTTCTGGGGTTATTGACGTAACTGCTGAGTGCGTTTTCAACCACGTTGCGGGCTATTTTTTTGTCACTGACTCGGGCGTAGGCGCGCGGGATGTCTAAAATTGCAGTTTGACGTTCGGCAGCGGGTGTCAGTTCTATTCTTCTTTTCAAAGGTTCCAGCGTGTCCTGAATGCGGTTCAGGGCGATCAATATTTGGAGCACGTAGCGATTGGCATCCTGAGCGGCAGGTTGCGCCTGCTTCCAGGCCGTAGCCGCTTGCAGCGCAGCATCTCCAGAGCGTGATTGCAGTGCAATTTCAACGGCGCGTTGGTAGAGTTGGGCGTCGTTTGTTTTGCGGGCAGAGTCCAGTATTAAAGCAAAGCCAGCGGCTGTATCGCCTTCGCGCGCCGTGATTTCTCCGACCAGTAGGCGGTAAAACAGTTCAGCATTAAGTGCCGAGACCGGAGGCGTTGGTGCAGCCGTCGTCGCTGAGATGGGGGGCGTGGTTTGCGCGACAGCTGTTTGCGCCCATAACAAAGGCAGCACAAGCCAAAAGCTGCAAAAAGTCCAGATCGGGTTTTTCATCATCGAGCCATGATAATTCAAGCTTAATTAAAGTGTTTTTGGTTGAACAATCGTCTATGCCTGAGCTCCCCGAAGTAGAAGTCACCCGCCTGAGTTTTGCCAGCCGCATTGCGTCAGCCCAGATCCAAGCGGTTCAAATGGGCAAACCGCTCAGGTGGCCATTGGGCTGCACGCCGAATGGCCTGCACGGCCAGCGCGTGCTGGGCGTGCGCCGGCGCGGTAAATATCTGCTGCTGGATTTAAGCGCAGGCCTGCTGCTGGTGCATTTGGGCATGTCGGGCAGCATCAGCTTTGGCCATGCCTTGCCGCCACTTGGCAAGCATGACCATTTTGAAATGCTGACCAGCCTGGGGACTTTGCGCTTGCATGATCCACGGCGTTTTGGTGCTGTGGTTTTTGCGTTGCATGAAAATGATCCGGTCGCGCGCAAGCTGCTGGGTCATTTGGGGGTTGAGCCTTTGAGCGATGCGTTTGATGCAGCTACTTTTCATGCGGCGTTAAAACTGAAAAAAACAGCCATCAAGCAGGTCTTGCTGGCTGGCGAGCTGGTGGTGGGCGTGGGCAATATTTATGCATCTGAAGCGCTGTTTTTAGCCGCTATCCGGCCAACCACATCGGCTGCCAAACTGAGCAAACCACGAAGCGCACGGCTGCACAGCGCAATACGCGAGGTGCTGACGCAAGCGGTAGCAAAAGGCGGCAGTACCCTGAAGGACTTTTCAAGCGCCGATGGGCAGACCGGCTATTTTCAGCTGGAGGCCATGGTGTATGACCGCACCGGCTTGCCATGCCGAGTCTGCGCCAGCCCCATCAAAACCCTGCGCCAAGGCCAACGCTCGACCTTTTACTGTGCTGTATGCCAGAAGCCTTGACGAACCGATTGCGTTTGACGGATCTTTGCGCACAGCTATGCACTATCGATCAACACCAGCGAAGAAGAACCATGTTTTTTAATTTTGTAACTTCAAGCTTGTGATCTTGAAACCTACAGACGCTTTTGCCAAACAGATCGTGCGCTGGCAAAAACTACACGGGCGCAACAGTTTGCCGTGGCAAAACACGCGTGATCCGTACCGTGTCTGG
>JBBAPP010000117.1:6436-7519 GCA_040400775.1 Polaromonas sp.
ACACGGGCGCAACAGTTTGCCGTGGCAAAACACGCGTGATCCGTACCGTGTCTGGTTGTCTGAAATCATGCTCCAGCAGACCCAGGTCAGCACGGTTCTTGGCTACTATGCCCGGTTTTTGATGCGCTTTCCCAGCGTAGCCGATCTTGCTGCTGCGCCGCAAGATGATGTGATGGCGCTGTGGAGTGGCTTGGGCTACTACAGCCGTGCACGCAACCTGCACCGCTGCGCCCAGGCGGTGGTTAACCTCCATGGCGGGCAGTTCCCGCGCACTGCCGTAGCGCTGCAAACCCTGCCCGGTATTGGGCCTTCCACAGCCGCTGCGGTAGCGGCATTTTGCTTTTCAGAGCGCGTGGCCATTCTGGATGCCAATGTCAAGCGTGTCTTGAGCCGCGTGCTGGCTTATTCAGGAGATCTTGCTGCCGGTAAAAACGAGCGCCAGCTGTGGACAGTCGCCAACGAACTACTGCCCACTAACAACTTAACCCGTAGCATGCCGCGCTATACCCAGGGCGTGATGGATGTGGGCGCCACGATTTGCACGACCCGCAAACCGCAATGTTTGATCTGCCCGGTTCAAAATATTTGTAAAGGCTTGGCGCATGGTGAGCCTGAGAAATACCCCGTTAAAACCAAAAAACTAAAGCGCAGCGAGGAGCGCCTGAGCCTGTTGTGGGCGCAAAAACCGGACGGCTCGGTATGGCTTGAGCGCAGGCCTGCATCAGGTATTTGGGGCGGGCTTTACTGCTTGCCAGTTTTTGAAAACCACGCGGCTGTATTGGCATTTTTACCAGCGCGCAATCGTACCCAAACCCAGCTTTTGTCTACCTTCAAACATGTTTTGACGCACAAAGACATGTATTTAAGTCCGCTCATGGCTGGCTTTTCTATGGATCAAAAAATGCCTTGTACGGATTCAAGCCATCCAGGCAGTTGGTTTTTACCTGAAGCTTTAACGGCTCTGGGTTTGCCGGCACCTATTCGCAAGCTGCTCGACAACGAACCCGCGTAAATATTAATCAGCCAGCCGGCTACTTGGTAGCGTCTAATTCGCGGTGGCGTTTGAGGGTTGGCCAGCGCGGC
>JBBAPP010000118.1:0-7446 GCA_040400775.1 Polaromonas sp.
AACAACGTTAGAACATCGCGCGCCAGCTTCATCAGTGCACTGTTAAGAATGGTTGCGCCGTTGAACACCTCATAAACCACCGTGTTTGAGATTGCGCTGGAGCTCTGATCAGTAAAAAGTGAAAGACGTGCCGTAAGTAGCTTGCCAAACATCGCTCTACGCAGCTCTTGGAGCCCATCATTCGTGACCTTTGCTAACGCGTACTGCGCAACAAATCCGGCCAGACCTCGAACTGTGAAAAGCAGCATGAGCGCTAACGGGACAAGCCATATATTGAACGTGCCTTGCTGAAAGCCTCTATCCAAAAGCGGCTTCATAAGCGCCGGTATGAACGGCTCGGTTGCAGAAGCAGTGATGGTGGCCACGACAACAACCGTCCATCCGCGCCTGGACTGCCTGAAATACGGCCACACGCGCAGAAAGCGATGCCAAACCGAGTTTTTCGATGATTGCAACAAGCTGTCGTCCGATGTCATGCGGCTACCGCTTTTGAAGCTACTGAAGGTTTGATGCGGCAACCGGTCAACGCCAGCGTCAAGCCAAGTGCCACACAGAAAAAATCTCCAATCAGGGCATCGTAAATTGAGGAGTTAAAAAGACAACTGACAGCCAGTGCGGCCAGTACTGATTGCGCCGCACGTGCCGATGCGTTGTCACCTTCAGCGGTATCTCGGAAAACTGCCACCAAAAAAACGACAAACAGCACCATACCTATCATCCCCAGTTGCACCCCCCAAAGCAAATATTCTTGATGAGGATTACCCCGCTTGTTAACCTTCGCGCCAGACGGATTGTATTTTTTTTCGATCCTGTCGTACTCACTGCTCCAGCTACCAACACCAGAGCCCAGCACGGGACTTTCGGCAATTGATTGTATTGACCTGTGCCAAAAATGAAGTCGAATACCGGAGGACGTACCACTGGCAGTGCTGGTACCTTCGGCTGCATAAAAGGCACTGACTTCACTGGACATTGCAATCACGCGTTTTTGTACTTTCGGCGACGTGGCTGCTGCTGCAGCAAAAAAAACTACAGGTAGAACCAGTACAGCCCAGCGGTATTTTTTTGGCAACTCCCACATCACAGCCAAGGAGAGTAAAACTATTACCAGCACATGGCCACTTCGTCCGATCAATACGAACAAAACGTTCAACAGACATAACACACTGATGCCAATAAATACAGGCCTGCCAAATCTGCCTGGAGCTAGCCCCCGCAGATGCCAGCAAATCGCTGCAACTGTTGCACTCATTACGCCTTGATCTAGATAAGTTGAAAAAACTGCGAATTCTGTGATTGCCATTTGCGATGTTGCCCATGGCAAATGAACGCCAAAAAAAAGCATCCATGAGCTACTTACTAAAAATAGCTGCGCTGTAATAAAAGTAAAAATGGCATAAACAACTTCTTGCCTGTTTTTAAGCAACAACGGAATCAGCAAGATAGTTAAAAGTTTCCCGTATTTGGCAACTGACCCCAGAGAATCCGCTGTGTCGGCGGTTGTCCAAAGTAGACTTAGAGCGAACACGGATAGTGCCAAAAGAATGGCATGCGCTGTGTGGTGTGGTGCTTTCAGGTAATTTTCTCGCTTCTGAACAGGTGCAATAAAATACTGCCAAACCAAAAAAGCAGCGCCGAAAACAAACAAAGCAAATTTACCAATGCTGACCCATGCCATCGAAAGGCCCACCGTGACTGCAACCAGACTAACCAGTAGCAGTCTCGCATTCATTTTTTGTGGTGTTTTTTCCCTTAACATGACCTCATTATCAGCGACGGCCTGTTGCCCGACACCTTCGTTTTTAGGTCCTTAACAACCCAACAACCAAATAGGCGAAGTTTGACTCAGCTAAGCGTTATCGTCATTACCAAAAATGAAGCTTCAAATATCCATGACTGTTTGCAGAGCGTTGCGTTTGCCGATCAAGTGCTGGTACTCGACTCGGGCAGTACGGATGACACCGTAGCCATCGCCCTGGAAATGGGCGCCCAGGTTCACCAAAGCACTGAATGGCCGGGCTTTGGTGCGCAAAAAAACCGGGCGTTGCAATACGCAACAGGTCAATGGGTACTGTCCATCGACGCTGACGAACGCATTCCGCCCGAATTGGCGCGGGCGATTTGCGCTGCTGTCCACCAGAGTTCAGCAAACGCTTATTCTCTGGCTCGACAAACCCAATTTTGCGGCAAGTGGATCAGGCATTGTGGCTGGACGCCTGATCATGTAGTCAGATTGTTTAGGCGTGACCAGGCGCGGTTCTCAAACGATTCGGTTCACGAAAAACTCGTTTTGAACAATCCGGAGGTCAAGCTGGGTCACCTTTCCCCACCGATGCTCCATTACAGTTACAGAACATCAGACGATTACTGGAAAAAATTACAGCGCTACAGTAAGGACTGGGCTCTGCAGCGCTACAAACAAGGCCAAAAAACAACCATGAGTCGCGCCGCTTTGTCAGGCTTTGTCGCTTTTGCAAGAAGTTACTTTTTCAGGCTCGGTTTTTTAGACGGCGCCATGGGTTTTGCGGTATGTTCCATGCAGGCGCAATCCGCTTTTGGCAAATACTTTGAACTTTATTGCTTGCACCACCAGAATGTTGATACCTCTACCAACTCTTAACTTTTTTAAACCTAATGTACGGTTGCCTAATCGCGCCACAGTTTGGTTGATAGCAGCCTTTGTTTTGGTGCTTTTTGCGGGCCAGTGCAAAGCTCAGTTTCGAATCGAAGTGTCAGGCGTAGGCCTGACCCAAATGCCCATAGCGGTAGCAACTTTTCGTGGTGACGCACAAGCCCCGCAAAAAATTGGCAGCATTGTCAAAGCTGATCTGGAGCGCAGCGGTATCTTTCGTGCCGTCGACACTACGGGAGTGACGCTTGATGAAAGCGCCCGGCCAGACTTGGCTGTGTGGAAGCAAAAGGGCGCTGACTCGCTGGTCACTGGCAGCGTCACGCCACTGGCTGATGGCCGTTTTGATGTTCGCCTGCGGCTGTGGGACGTGGTACGCGGCCAAGACTTGGGTGGCCAAAGCTTTGCAGTGTCTGCCTCGGATCTGCGACTTTCAGCCCACCGAATTTCGGACTTTGTGTATGAAAAATTGACCGGCGAAAAGGGCATTTTTTCTACCCGTATTGCATACATCACCAAAGCTGGCCAACGCTTTACCTTGTGGGTGGCTGATGCCGATGGTGAAAACGCCCAGTCTGCGTTAGCCAGCCCTGAGCCGATCATTTCGCCTGCTTGGTCACCCAATGGCGCGCAACTGGCGTATGTTTCGTTCGAGTCGCGTAAACCTGTGATTTACACACATGATGTCGCCAGTGGCAAGCGCCGCTTGCTGGCCAACTTTCGGGGCTCTAACAGTGCACCTGCCTGGTCGCCTGATGGCAAGCAAATTGTGGCGACGTTAAGCCGTGATGGTGGCTCACAGCTGTATACCATTGATGCCAATGGTGGCGAGCCAAAACGTTTGACCCAGTCTTCAAGCATTGACACCGAACCCGCATTTTCGCCAGACGGTAAATTTATTTATTTTGTCAGTGACAGGGGTGGCGCTCCTCAGATTTACCGCATGGGTTCGTCGGCTGGCAATATTGAGCGTGTTACTTTCAGTGGTAACTACAACATATCGCCAGCCCTTAGCCCGGATGGCAAATACCTGGCCTATGTTTCACGGGTGGGAGGGGCTTTCAAATTACAAGTGATGGAACTTTCTGGCGGTACGGTTACCCAAATTACCGACACCAGCGCCGATGAAAGTCCAAGCTTTGCGCCTAACAGCCGCCTGATTGTTTACGCCACACAGCAGCAAGGCAAAGAAGCCTTGATGACCACCACGCTAGACGGAAAAATCAAAGCCCGTTTGGCCGGTGCCAACGGTGATATTCGAGAGCCCGACTGGGGTCCGTTTTCACGCTGATGGCGACTTTAACTCGCTTCTGAGCCGTACAGCTTGTTTGTTACTTACAAGCCATGGTCAGTTGTTTTAATTAAGCAATTAACTTACCATTTTTATCAGGGAGTCATTTATGAAACGTCAATTTTTTTCCAGGATTTCAGCGCTGGCGCTGACGGCGGTGCTTGCAGCCTGCGGCTCAAACGTCAAGCTTGACGAAGTGCCTGTAGAAAGCCGTACAGCAACGCCCACCACCGCCCAGCCAAGCACCACCGCCCAGCCAAGCACCAGTGCTTCGGCCAGCACAGCTGTTGTGCCGGTCGAGATCATGGCCAACAGCAGCGCGGCAGCGGGGCCGACGGGCATTGTCAAAATCATTTATTTTGACTACGACAGCTTCACTTTGAAGCCTGTGTTCCAAGACGCTGTTGAAGCCCATGCAAAATACATGTCGGCTAACAAGCTGCGCAAAATGGCTATTGAAGGTCATACAGATGAACGCGGTGGCCGTGAGTACAACCTGGCACTAGGGCAAAAACGCGCCGAAGCGGTGCGCCGCGCACTGGGTTTGTTGGGCGTGACCGATGTGCAGGTTGAGGCGGTGAGTTTTGGTAAAGAAAAACCTGCCGCTGCTGGCTCGGACGAAGCATCATTGGCCAAAAACCGGCGCGCAGAGTTAAGTTACCGTTAATCGACTATCTCACAGCACATTCATGAATCCATCAAGAGTCCTGCGTAAGGTTTTTATAAGCATCGCCTTTAGCGCGTTGGCGTGTAACGCACATGCTTTGTTCAACGACGATGAAGCGCGCAAGGCCATACTGGAGTTGCGTCAAAAGGTAGACGTTCACCAGCTGCGCAACCTTGAGGAGCTGAAAAAAGCCAATGAGGACAACGCCCAGCTGCGGCGCAGTATCCTTGATTTATCCAATCAACTCGAAGTCATGCGCGCCGAGATAGCCAAAATGCGTGGCCAGGATGAGCAGCTGGCGCGTGATCTCGCAGATGTACAGCGTCAGCAAAAAGATATTGTCCAAGGGGTTGATGAAAGGCTACGCAAGCTCGAACCGTCAAAAGTAACAGTGGACGGCAATGAATTCATTGCGATTCCGTTTGAAATGCGAGACTTCGATGCAGCATTGGCGACCCTGCGCAAGGCTGATTTTGTGACTGCACAAACTTTGTTCTTGGACTTTATCAGGCGCTACCCGCAAAGTGGCTACGGGCCCTCAGCTTTGTTCTGGTTGGGCAATGCCCAATATGCGCTGCGGGCTTACCGTGAGGCGATTGTTAATTTCAATTCGCTGCTTGCAATGGCGCCCGACCACATACGTTCACCCGAGGCTGCGCTGTCAATTGCGAACTGTCAGGTTGAATTGAAAGACACCCTGGCAGCTCGCAAAACACTGACTGATTTGGTCACTGTCTACCCTAAGTCTGAAGCGGCGACAGTCGCCAAAGACCGCTTGACAAAGCTGAAATAGCCGCCGGTCACGGGTCAGTGACATGCCCTTAAAATCAAGTCATGGATATTTCAACACTCAAGGCCCTCACAACGCAAATTCTGTGGGCCGCTTTCACGGCTTCGGTGTTGTTTGGCGTCATCGCCCAGCGTAGCCACTTTTGCACCATGGGTGCTGTCAGCGACATCGTCAATATGAGCGACTGGACGCGCATGCGCCAGTGGGGCATGGCAGTCGGCGTGGCGATGATCGGCTTTTACGCACTGGTAGCAGCCGGGTTGATTGACCCGGCCAAAACCCTTTACGCCTCCCATCGATTTATCTGGTTGTCGGCGCTGGTGGGTGGCTTGTTGTTTGGCTTCGGTATGGTGCTGGCCTCGGGCTGCGGCAGTAAAACGCTGGTGCGCATTGGCGGCGGTAATCTGAAATCGGTGGTGGTTTTCATTATCATGGGTGTCGCTGCATTTGCCACACTCAAAGGCATGACAGCTGTTTTGCGAGTCGCCACAGTAGACCGCGTGGCGATTGATTTCGTCAGCCCCGCGGCCTTGCCAAATTGGTTGGGCGCTGCGCTAGGCATGAGCAGCATCAGCGCGGGATTGATTTTGGCGCTGGTGCTGGGCTTGGGTTTGATCTTTTGGGCGCTGTTGGGGCGTGATTTTGTGCGCTTTGACAACCTGTTGGCAGGCTTTGGCTTAGGCCTGTTGATTGCTGCTATGTGGTGGATCAGTGGTCATTTAGGCTATGTCTCCGAGCATCCAGAAACATTGCAAGAAGCATTTTTAGCCACCAATTCCGGGCGTGCTGAAGCCTTAAGCTTTGTGTCACCGGTAGCCTACACCATTGACTGGGTAATGTTTTTCAGCGACAAAGCCAAGCTGTTGACAATCGGTATTGTGTCGGTCTTCGGCGTGGTGTTGGGCTCTGCAGTGTGCGCGGTAGCAAGTCGCAGCTTTCGTTGGGAGGGCTTCTCAAGTGCTGAAGATACGGCCAACCACTTGGTCGGTGCGGTACTGATGGGAGTGGGTGGCGTAGCTGCCATGGGCTGCACGGTGGGGCAGGGCTTGTCTGGCCTGTCAACCTTGAGCGCTACTAGTTTTGTAGCAGTCGCGGCTATTCTGGCAGGTTCTGTGATCGCTTTGAAGTACCAGGTCTGGCGGCTGGAGCAAAGCATCTAGTGATGCAATCGCCAGATCTGGAGCGGCGCTTTGGCGGTTTGGCTCGACTTTACGGTGCCGAAGGCGCTGCAAAAATCTTAGCTGCACATGTGGTGGTGGTCGGTATTGGTGGTGTCGGCTCGTGGGCCGCTGAAGCGTTGGCGCGTAGCGGCGTTGCACGCTTGACGCTGATTGATTTGGACCATATTGCTGAGTCGAATATCAATCGCCAGATTCACGCGCTTGGCAGCACGCTAGGTCAGTCCAAAGTCAAGGCCATGTACGAACGCATTCTCGACATCAACCCGTACTGCGATGTGCGTTGTGTTGAAGAGTTTGTAGATCCAGGCAATTGGCCGGATGTCGCCGGGCTTGATGTGGGCAACGCTGTTTCAGTACTCGATGCCTGTGACCAGGTCCAAGCCAAAACCGCAATGGCGGCTTGGGCGCTGAAGCACGAAGTCAACTTCATGAGTGTTGGTGCAGCCGGTGGCAAACGCCACGCGCACAAGGTCGAGATTGATGATTTGGCACTTGCCACACATGACCCTTTGCTAGCCCAACTGCGTTACCGGCTGCGCAAAGAGCATGGCGCCGCACGACAAGGCAAGATGGCTGTGCCTTGTGTCTTCAGTCGGGAGTCTGTCATGCAGCCTGCAACAAACGCCGATACGAATCCCACCGACAATACCCTGAACTGCCACGGCTATGGCTCTGTCGTCAGCGTGACAGCCACTTTTGGCATTTGTGCGGCAGGCTGGCTATTGGACAAAATTGCCAGCTCGAGTTTTGCAAATCAGGCAAAAACCACGCTATAATTTGAGGCTTGGTTGCTTTCAACGGCAGACCAAAATGGGACCTTAGCTCAGTTGGTAGAGCAGCGGACTTTTAATCCGTTTGTCGTGGGTTCGACCCCCGCAGGTCCCACCA
>JBBAPP010000119.1:0-1581 GCA_040400775.1 Polaromonas sp.
TTTTATAGCAAACTACGCTTGAGAAGCCACTAGCGTCCGCGTATACGGGTGCTCAGGCGAATCCATGATCTGCGCCAGCGGTCCGGCCTCCAGTACCACGCCGTCTTTGAGCACCATCACCTGGTGTGCCATGGCGCGAATCACATCGACGTCGTGGGTGATCAACAAGTAGCTCAGGCTACGCTCACGTTGCAGGCGCTGCAGCAGTTGCAAAATCTGCTTTTGAATCGTCACGTCCAAGGCGCTGGTGGGCTCGTCCAGCACCAGCAGTTGCGGCTCAACGATCAACGCCCGGGCAATCGCGATACGCTGGCGTTGGCCGCCTGAAAATTCGTGCGGGTAGCGCTGCAGCAGGCCGGGGAACTGCGCCTCGGTCATACCGACTTCTTGCAGCGCATGGCTGACGCGCAGCTGTAGCTCCATCGGCTGGATATTGGGTAAATGCACCGCCAGGCCTTCACCCACTATCTGCTCCACCGTCATGCGTGGCGAGAGTGATGAAAACGGATCTTGAAACACGACTTGCACCGCTTTGCGGATGGCCTTATTGTTGGCAGCACTTTTGCTCCAAAGCATGCCTGACAGTTGCAATTCGCCGGTCGACGGATGCAAATCCAGCGCCGCCAGCGCCAGGCTGGACTTGCCCGAGCCGGACTCGCCAATCACACCCAGCGTTTGGCCTGCGGGAATATTGAAACTTGCGCCCTGCACCGCAACAAATTCACCGGTCTTGAACCAACCCTTGAAGCCCGGCACGCTCACAGGGTAGCTGACGCGCAGATTTTTTGCCTCCATCACTGCGGGCAGCAAGGCCTGGGCAGGCACCTCATCCACATCACGCACCGGCTTGCTGTCCATCAATTTTTGGGTGTAGGCGTGCTGCGGCTTGGCGAAAACGTCGCTGACCGCGCCCTGCTCCACGATCAGCCCGTTTTCCATCACGGCGATGCGGTCTGCAAAGCGGCGCACCAGGTTCAGGTCGTGCGTGATCATCAACACGGCCATGCCGTTTTTGCGCTGCAAGTCGGCCAGCAAGTCCAAAATTTGCGTGCGCACCGTAACGTCCAGCGCCGTGGTCGGCTCGTCGGCCAACAAAAGCTTGGGCTGGCAGGCCAGCGCCATGGCAATCATGGCGCGCTGGCGCTGCCCGCCTGAGAGCTGATGCGGGAAACAATGGGCCCGCCGTTCGGGCTCGGTAATGCCGGTATCTGCTAGCAATTGAATAGCTGCTTGCCCCCGTATGGATGGGGCTAGACCTTGTTTTAATGCCAAAATCTCTTCAATTTGGTTGCCGACGGTAAAAAGCGGGTTCAACGCCGTCATCGGCTCCTGAAAAATCATGGCGATGTCTTGGCCGCGAATGCCGCGCAGCAAGCGCTCGGGCATGCCAAGCAGTTCAACCTCGCCTTTGGTCGACTGAAAGACTGCGCTGCCATGGACTTCAGCGTTTTGCACCAGGCGCAGCAAACTCAGTGCGGTGATGGTTTTGCCAGAGCCTGACTCGCCAACCAGCGCCAGCTTTTCACCGGGAGCGATGGAAAAGTCGATGCCGTGAACAACTTCTTTACCGGCGAATGAAAT
>JBBAPP010000119.1:1681-7421 GCA_040400775.1 Polaromonas sp.
GGGTCCAGCGCATCACGCAGCGCATCGCCCATAAAGGTTAGCAGCAGCAGCGTGGTCACCAGCACCGCAAAGGTCGACAGCGATATCCACCATGCGTCAATATTGGCCTTGCCTTGGCTCAGTAATTCGCCCAAAGAAGGCGTACCTGGCGGCACACCCAAGCCCAGAAAATCAAGCGAGGTCAGCGCCAAAATCGCTGCGCTCATGCGAAACGGCAAAAACGTCACCACCGGCGTCATGCTGTTGGGCAAGATATGCCGCCACATAATCTGCAGGTTGCTCACGCCCAAAGCGCGCGCGGCGCGAACATAGTCCAACTGGCGGTTGCGCAAAAACTCGGCGCGCACGTAGTCAGACAAACCCATCCAGCCGAACAAGCTGAGCAAAAATAGCAGCAGCGCGACGCTAGGCGCAAACACGGCGCTGAAAATAATCAGCAAATACAGCTCAGGCATGGAGCCCCAAATCTCGATAAAGCGCTGCGCCACCAAGTCAGTTTTGCCGCCTGCATAGCCCTGAATCGCCCCGGTAATGACGCCAATCACCACGCCAATCACGGTGAGCGCCAGGCCAAACAGAACGCTCAGCCGAAAGCCATATACCAGCTGTGCCAGCAGGTCACGCCCCCGGTCGTCGGTGCCCAGCAGGTTATCCCGTGACGGAGCAGACGGATTCGGCAACTTGGCAAAGTAGTTGATGGTTTTAGGGCCATAGGGGTTGGGCGCGTAAATGGCCCAATTCGGCGCAGTGGTGAGCTTGTCTTTGATGAACGGGTCAAGGTAGTCCGCCGGGGCATAAAAGTCACCGTCGAAGGTTTTTTCTGAATAGTCTTTTAGCACCGGAAAGTACAACTCGCCTTGGTAGCTGACAACCAGCGGCTTGTCGCTGGACAGCACATCGGCAAACAAACTCAGCACCACCAGGGTTGAAAAAATCACCAAGCTCCAAAAGCCGAGCTGGTTTTTCTTAAAGCGCAGCCAAGCGCGTTTGCTTGGGGAAAGTGAAAGCGCTGCCATTAATCGAACTTCACGCGCGGATCAACCAGCACATAGCAAAGATCACTGATCAACTTCGTCGCCAGCCCAATCAAGGTGAACAAATACAGCGTGCCCAGCACCACCGGGTAGTCACGCCGAATGATGCTTTCGTAACTCAGCAAGCCCAGGCCATCAAGCGAAAACAGCGTCTCAATCAGCAGCGAGCCGGTAAAAAACGCCCCCACAAAGGCCGCCGGAAAACCCGTGATGATAGGGATCAAGGCATTGCGAAACACATGCTTGTACAGCACCTGCCGCTCGCTCAAGCCCTTGGCCCGCGCCGTCAATACATATTGTTTGCGTATCTCTTCTAAAAAAGAGTTTTTGGTCAACACCGCCGTCACCGCAAAACTACCCAACACCATCGCAAGGATAGGCAGCGTGATATGCCACAGGTAGTCGGTGATCTTGGCGCCCCAGCTCAAGGTTTCCCAGTTGCTCGACGTTAGCCCGCGCAGCGGAAACCACTGCAATTGCCCGCCAAATACCACCAGCAGCGCCACGCCCAGCACAAAACCAGGAATCGCATAACCCACCAGCACGATGAGGCTGGTGATGAAGTCAAACCGCGACCCGGCCCGAACCGCCTTGGCCACGCCCAGCGGTACCGCTATCAGGTAACTGATGAAAAATGTCCACAAGCCCAAACTGATGGACACGGGCAGTTTTTCTTTGACCAACTGCCAGACGTCCTTGTTCTGATAAAAACTTTTGCCCAAATCAAAACGCAAAAACTGCCCCATCATTTGTACAAAACGTTCATGCACCGGCTTGTCAAAGCCATACAGCACCTTGATTTCTTCGATGCGTTTGGCATCCACACCCTGCCGCCCCCGGTAGCCGGCGCCTGACGCCGCCGCGCTTTCACCGCCCGAGTCACGGCCCTGCAACTGCGCCACCATTTGCTCGACCGGCCCGCCAGGTACAAACTGAACCATGGCGAAGGTCAGCAGCAGCACGCCGAACAAAGTCGGAACCATCAGCAGCAGGCGTTTGAGGATGTAGCTGGCCATTGTTTTAGGTTTTAAATTTTTGTTCTCTCCCCTTTCGGGGGCGGATCAGGGTCGGGGCAAGTGCAGAAACCATGACCAGTATTGTGCGTGCCCCCATCCCAACCTTCCCCCGGCAGGGGAAGGGGTAATGACAGCACTGCGGGTTGTGTTTCATTTATTCCTCGCCGAAGCCCACCAGGTGCTCATGGCCCAGACCCCGGCGTCGTAATAAGGCGGGATAACGGCTGGCAAGACAAACTGCCCCGGCCGATAGCCAATCAAAAACGCATCACCGTAATACTGCGGGACTGAATAGTGGCCGTGCGTCAGCACCCGGTCCAGCGCACGCATGGCAGCAGACAGTTCCGTGCGTGTGCTGGCCTGCACCACTTTTTGCAGCAGTGCGTCGATGGCTGGATCTGCAATCCCCCAGATGTTTGACGAGCCCGGCGTTTTGGCGGCTTCTGAACCAAAACGCTCGATCAACTCACCGCCCGGTGAGGTGCTGCCAGGCAGTCTTGTGGTGGTCAACTCAAAGTCAAACGCATCCATTTTTTGTTTGCTGAGTGAGAAGTCCACCACCCGGTATTGCAAAGTGATGCCGAGCTTTTCTAGCGCCTTCTGGAAGGGTCCCACGACACGGATCAGCGACGGCTGGTCACTCAAAAACTCCATGGTGAAGGGCTCACCCTTGGCGTTGCGCAGCGCGCCGCCAGAGTATTCCCAGCCAGCTTCTTTTAAAAGCGCCTGGGCTTTGCGCAGGTTGTCTCGCAGGCTGGCTGGCGGGGCGGTGCTGGCGCCCACCGGCACGGCATTAAAAATTTCGGGTTTTAAGGCATGGCGTAGCGGCTCCAGCAGCGCCAATTCGTCAGGTTTGGGCAAGCCCTCGGCATGAAATTCACTATTGGGAAAGTAGCCATTCACGCGCTTGTAAATGCCGTAAAACAACTGCCGATTCATCCATTCAAAATCCATCGCCAGGCCAATTGCCTGCCGGACACGAACGTCCTGAAACTTGGGGCGACGCAGGTTAAACACATAGCCCTGAAAGTCACCCGGGTTACGGTTTTCAAACGCACGCTTGACCAGCTCGCCCGAAGCAAACTGCTTGCCGGTGTACTGGCGCGCCCAATTGCGCGAGATAAATTCGCGCATAAAGTCGTATTCACCCGCCTTCAGCCCCTCAAAACGCGAGGTTTCGTCCAGGTAAATTTTGAAGGTGATGCGGTCAAAGTTGAACTGCCCTTTGCGGGTGGGCAGTTCAGCCGCCCAGTAATTAACGTCCCGCTCATAGGTGATGTCGCGGCCCATTTTGCTACTCGGCAATTTGTACGGCCCAGAGCCGATGGGTACGTCTGCCACGATTTTGTCGAAGGCTTTGCCAGCCCCCCACTTTGCGCTGAACACCGGCATACCGCCCACCACCAGTGGCAGCTCCGGGTTGGGCGTGGCAAAGTCAAAGCGCAGCACGCGGTCACTGAGGGCAACAACGCCTTTGACTTCGGCGTAAATGGTGCGGAACTGCGGCGCGGCTAGCTTGCTGACCAGCTGGGTATAGGAATGCACCACGTCAGCGGCCAACACCGGCGAGCCATCATGAAACTTAGCTTTGGGGTTGAGCCTGAAGGTAGCGGATAGTTTGTCTGGCGCAACCTCTACATCGTCCGCCAGCAAACCATAGGAGGTGGTCGGCTCTTCAGAATTCCCAACCAGCAGGCTTTCAACCATCAAGGTGCTGATACCGTAGGGCGCTGTGCCGCGCAGCGTGAAGGGGTTGAACTTGTCAAAATTGGTAGGCCGGGTGGGTGGCACCATGCGAATTTCGCCGCCCTTGGGCGCAGCCGGGTTCAGGTAGCTGAAATGCGTGAAGCCCGGCGCATACTTGATGTCGCCAAACTGGGCATAGGCGTGCGCTGCCCAGCTGCTGGAACAAGCCATCGACATGCAAAAAAACAAAAACAAGCGCATGTCACAATTCTGCAAGATTTTTCACAAGGAATACGACATGGGCTTTCTACAAGGCAAAAAATTTTTAATCACCGGTGTTTTGAGCAACCGTTCGATTGCCTACGGCATCGCCAAAGCCTGCAAGGCGCAAGGCGCTGAGCTGGCTTTTGCCTATGTAGGCGAGCGCTTCAAGGCGCGCATCACCGAGTTTGCCGCAGACTTTGACTCGACCCTGATTTTTGACTGCGACGTCGGCAGCGACGCGCAAATAACGCAACTCTTCATCGACTTGGCCAAAGTCTGGCCGACATTTGACGGTTTTGTCCACAGCATTGGATTTGCGCCCAAAGAGGCGATCGCTGGCGATTTTCTGGAAGGCCTGTCGCGTGAGGGTTTCAAAATCGCCCACGACATCAGCGCCTACAGCTTCCCGGCCATGGCCAAAGCTGCCCGGCCCTATCTGAACAACAACTCCGCACTGCTCACCCTGACGTACCTCGGTGCACTGCGCGTGTTGCCCAACTACAACACCATGGGCTTGGCCAAGGCCAGCCTGGAGGCATCGGTACGCTACACCGCAGAAGCACTTGGCCCCAAAGGCATTCGCGTCAACGGCATCAGCGCCGGCCCCATCAAAACCCTCGCCGCCAGTGGCATTGCAGGCTTCAGCAAGATTTTGAAAGCCGTATCAGACGCAGCACCGATGCGCCGCAACGTGACGATTGAAGAAGTCGGCAACGTCGCCGCGTTCTTGATGAGCGACCTGGCCAGCGGCGTGACGGGTGAGATCACCTATGTCGACGGCGGCTTTAGCCAGGTGGTGGGCGGGATTGCTGAGCCGCTTAACGCCGTTTAACGCTACACAGCAACCAAAAGGGCCGAGAATGCACCTACAAGCACCATTTTCTCCTATCAAATCGGCACCTAGGCCAATAGATTCGTGTGCAAGCAGCTATTTAAAACATAGCGTTGCAGTTTTGCTGATGGTAGCGTTTGGTCATGGCGCCATACCGCTGGCGCTGGCCGCTGACGTTAAGCCGCCCCTGATGTTGGCCAATCTGTACCACCCCGGCGTGGTGTTGGCCGACTACTGGGTGAGTGAAAAATACGATGGCGTACGCGGCTTTTGGGATGGCGAAAAGCTACTCACCCGAGGCGGGCTGTCCATCAAAGCGCCCACCTGGTTCACCGCCAATTGGCCTGCAACGCCAATGGATGGCGAGCTCTGGGCCGGGCGCGGGCAGTTTCAAAAAGCGCTGTCCACCGTGCGCCAGCAAACGCCCGACGATGCAGCCTGGCGCGGCATCAGCTTCATGGTGTTTGACTTGCCTGCTGAGTCGGGCACGTTTACCGAAAGGCTGTCAACCCTGAACAGCCTGGTGGGCAAACTGGCTGTGCCCTGGGTGCAGGCCGTAGCCCAAAGCAAAATTACCAGCCATGCGGCCCTGCAAAGCCAGCTCAAGCACATCACCCAAGCCGGCGCTGAAGGGCTGATGCTGCACCGCGGCAGCTCGCGGTACAAAGGGGTACGCAATGACGATTTGCTGAAAGTCAAAACCCATGACGATGCAGAGGCCAAGGTCGTTGCGCACGTCCCCGGCAGCGGCAAGTACGCAGGCCAGCTGGGTGCACTGCTGGTTGAAATGCCCGCAACTGATGGTCGAAAAGCCAAACGCTTCAAACTGGGGACGGGCTTCAGCGATGCACAGCGGCAAAACCCACCAGCCGTTGGCAGCCAAGTCAGCTACCGCTACCGGGGCTTGA
>JBBAPP010000120.1:0-4450 GCA_040400775.1 Polaromonas sp.
AAGGAAACCCCATGAAAGCTATCTGGAACGGCGCAACCATTGCGCAAAGCGACACCACCGTGGTACTTGAAGGCAACCACTATTTTCCCGCAAGCAGCCTCAACCGTGAGCATGTGACCTTTAGCAACCACCACACCATGTGCGCCTGGAAGGGCCAGGCGAGCTATTACTCACTACTGGTTAATGGCGAGATGAACGCTGATGCCGTCTGGTACTACCCGGAGCCCAAAGCCGAAGCTCTGGAGATCAAAGACCATGTCGCTTTCTGGAAAGGCGTAAAAATTGAGGCTTGAAAAAGCACTTTGACTGCCTGTGCTTATACGTATACTTATCTTAATGGCTGCCCATCCAAACAGCCAAATAAATAAGGAGACAACGTGACGCTCGCCAAACCTGAAACCGCTCTGGTCGAAAAACTCGCCATGGCCAACCGCATTTTGTACAACCAGAACGTGGTGGATGGTTTTGGCCATATCAGCGTGCGGCATGACAAGTCACCAGGCCATTTTTTGCTGTCATCCAACCGGGCGCCCGGTCTTGTCACGGCGCAAGATATTCTGGTCTACGACCTGGACGGCAACCTCAGCGAGCCGTCAGACAAACGCTCCTACCTTGAGCGCTTTATTCACAGTGAAATTTACAAAGCCCGGCCTGACGTGATGTCGGTCGTACACAGCCATTCCCAAAGCGTGATTCCGTTTGGCGCCACAGGCCAGCGCCTCCGGCCGATTTTTCATATGAGTGGTTTTCTGGGCAGCGGTTCTGCGCTGTTTGAAATTCGTGACGGCGCGGGCAATACCGATATGCTGATTCGCGACATGGGTCTGGGCAAAGCGCTGGCGCAATCTCTGGGTGCAAGCAACTGCGTGCTGATGCGCGGCCATGGTTCCACCACGACTGGGCCATCGATTGAAGTCGCGGTGTACCGCGCCATCTATGCTGAAGTCAATGCCAAGCTGCAAATTCAGGCTGCTGCGCTTGGCCCGGTCAACTTCCTGAACGAGCAAGAAGCTGCGCTGGCTGCTGCCACAACAGAAGGTCAAGTGGTGCGCGCCTGGGATTTGTGGTGCGGCATGGTTGACACCTCACGCTGATGGAATCTAAAGCACCGATGTCGGCGCGTTGTCTGATAGCGCAGCAGTCTTGATGGGCGCATGCTGAGGGCGTCCAAACAAATGTTTGTGTCGCATCAAGGAGATCGCCCATGTTCAAGCATATTCTGGTTCCGGTAGATGGCTCGTCAGCCTCCAACCAGGGGATTGAAAAAGCCATCGCCCTGGCGCTGGCTTTCAAAAGTGCCGTGACGCTGGTCAGCGTGATAGACCTGTATGCCTTTGCAGGCATAGGAATGGACGCTGGCTATGGGCAAGTCGACTATTTGAACGCTGCCACCGAAGAAGCGAACCTGGCTGTAAAAACGGCGAAGCAGCTTTTTGCAGACAGCGGGATTGTGGCAAACAGTTCTGTTGTCGAAGGTCAGGTGATTTATAAAAATATTCTGGATGCCGCTGAAGCGGCCCACGCCGACCTGATTGTGATGGGCTCGCACGGCCGCAAAGGGCTTGAAAAGCTGGTGCTTGGCAGCGTGACGGCACAGGTTTTATCACACACCCGTTTGCCCGTCATGGTTGTTCGCGAGCCAAAAGATTTGCAAATCAAGAATTGATATGGATTTTCTGAACCACGATCTGGCCTACGAATTCCCAGAGCATCTTGAAAAAATGCACATCCTAAAAAGTACCAACATATTTTTTGCCAAGGTTTACGACACTTATGGCGAGAACAATCGGGCGATCAAAAAATTCGAAATGGGTGATGCCGTCAACAGCGCTGAGGCGCTGGAGCTGCTTCAAAAGCAGCGGCTAAAAACCAAATACGACATCTACCAGTACCTTCTCAAGCTTGATGATCAGCGTCGTTCGGCAGAGCCAATTGTGATCAAATTGCCCTATGGCTCTCGTACACTTCGAGTCACTTCATTTGCTGACGGGAGGGTGCTTTGCAGGTCATAGATGGTAGATGACGAAAGACCAAAAGAAGGCTCGCCTGAGCTGCACACACCATATGCCGGAGCAAATGCCCTACGGTGAAATCGAAAACCCGGCCATCGTGTTGCTGGAATGCGTGCGGTATGCTGCGCTGCGTGAAATCTTGCTCCCCGAGATTTATCAATTCTCCAGGCTGACATGCGGCCTGTTAATCGCGTACGTCGGCTACCGGGTTGCTGCCAAAATCAGCCCGCATCAAAACCGCCAGCACGCGCTCGGCAGCTGCTTCGGGGGAAGCCAGCGAGCCACTGGTTTTGAGCTGGACAAATCCTGACTGATCAGGAAAGCTGTGGCTATTGGCGGCGCGCAGCTGCTCTTGCATGCCAGTATCGATGACGCCGGGTGCAAGCGAACAAAGCTTCGCACCGTTGGCTTTAAGCGCTTCTTCTAGCGCCACGCAGCGGGTGAAATGGTCCATACCTGACTTGGCAGCGCAATAACCCGCCTGCGAGGCCATGGCACGCCGGCCCAGCCCCGACGAGATATTGAGCACCCTGCGCAAGCATGGCCAGTTTTGCGTAGCGCGCAAAAAAGCACTGGTCAGTTGCATCGGTGCCTCCAGCCCAACCCGAAGCGCGTTGCTCAGGTCATCAGCATCCGCTTCTCGCAACGGCCCAATGTGCGGAATCACCCCGGCGTTGTTGATCAGTGTGGTACTTGTAAAAGAGTTGCCATTTTGTTCGCGCAGCCACTGCTCCAGCCGCGCGCTGGTGCGCGCGCCCAGCGCCAGGTCATGTGTCCATTGCAGCAGGTTTGCGCCTGCCTGCTTGGCGTGTACGTCCAGCGTTTCGTTGGCGCTGCGGGATATGCACAGCACGCTGTTACCAGATTGGAGCAATTGCCGCGCCATGGCCAACCCCATGCCGCGTGAGGCACCGGTGAGGATAAAAAGATCTTGGTTCATGGCAATGGATGATACGTTCAAGCGGTCACGATGACCGTAAAGCGCGCTTTCAGCCCATCGCTGCCAGGCACAAAAGGCGCAGTCAGTGCAGCGCGGTCTGATGGATTCAATGCGCGCCATAAAAAGTCCCGCGCATTGCCTGCATCGCCCGCTACATAGAGCTGTGTGGTGAGCAGATCGCGCCGGCCCAGCTTGACCTTGACATGGATGTGCGGGGCCCGTCCGCCATACGCCACTGGCCGCAGGGTGCGAAAGCGGTAGCTGCCATCCGCCCCTGCCATGACGCGGCCAAAACCCTGAAAGCGTGGGTCAGCCTTGCCGCCGTCTGCCGGGTGCTGGTAGTGGCCGTCGTGGTCGCATTGCCAGATCTCAACCTGTGCGCCCGCCACTGGCTTGCCAGCCATGTCCATGACCTTACCTTCAATCCAGGCGACTTGGCCTTTGGGGTAATTCTGGTCGCCGTTGCGCAGCAGGTCAAAGTCTGAATCTTTGGGAAATGCGATGGGGTAAAACGGCCCTTCGGTCTGCGACGGGGTGGCGCGCAAAACGGGCGCTTGTTGTGCGCGCGCACCCAGCCACAGGGTGGGCGCGATAACCAGCGCGGCGGTGAGGGTGCGGCGTTGCAGGCTGTGGCGTTTTGTTTGGGGTGTTGGCATAAGGATTTTTGAGCGATAGTATTGGAGGCTAGGCCACTTCTTGAAGTTCCTAAAACCCGGGGCTATTTTCAAAGGCCATGCGCTCATGACCGGCTGGGTGCAAAAACCGCAGCTCACACGCATGTAGCAGCAAACGCTCAGCCTTGGCCTGCACTTGAGCAGGTGCGTAAAGGGCATCGCCCAAAATGGGATGGCCCAGCGCCTGCATATGCACGCGCAACTGGTGCGATCGGCCGGTGATGGGGATGAGTTCAACCTGGGTGGTGTTTGTGTTTGCGTTGTATAGCAGGCTGCGCCAGCGCGTCTGGCTGGGTTTGCCATCTGCTTGAACCATATGCAGCGGCCTCCTGAGCCAATCGATGGCAATCGGTAAGTCAATCAATTGCCACTCAGGGCTGGCAGACATCTGGCCATCAACGACGGCGATGTAGCGTTTATAAATTGCGCGGGTTTCAAAAAGTTTAGCCAGCGCAGCTTGCATGACAGGCCCGCGCGCCATCAACATCACACCGGATGTTGCCATGTCGAGTCGGTGAACGATCAAGGCGTCAGGGTAACTTTTTTGTGCCCGTCCACTGAGGCAATCCTGTTTGTCTAGGCCCTTGCCGGGGACTGACAGCAAGCCCGCCGGCTTGTTGAAGACCAGCAGATACGGATCTGCATAAATCGTTTCTAAACCTGTGTCCCCATCAATCACTGGTTTATTTGCCTTTGGGTGGTGGAAAGTTATGCACGCTGGGGCTGGCGCGTTTGATGTCGCGCAGCATGAAAAGATAAAGTCCCTCTACCTTGTCGCGCGCCCAGGGTGTTTTGCGTAAAAACTTCAGGCTGGAGGCCACGCT
>JBBAPP010000120.1:4550-7409 GCA_040400775.1 Polaromonas sp.
TTTTTGACCATCTTGCCGCTGTTTTGTTGACCTTTTGCCATGGCGTACTCCTGTAAATTAAAAACTTAATTATCTGTGCATTTTTTAATCTTTGGCTGAGGCTGTGGCTGCTAAGCTCTGCGATTCATGCACCAGTACACCTTTAAAGAGCTCACCCAATTGCCCAGCTATATGCGTCTGTGGTTTGCCAGGGTATCGGGAGCCATGGGCTCGCAAATGCTGATGGTGGCGGTGGGCTGGCAAATGTACGAGCTGACCGCCAGCGCTTGGGACTTGGGTCTGGTCGGGCTGTACCAGTTCGTGCCAGCGCTGCTGCTGACGCTGGTCGCTGGCCATGTGGCGGACCGTCTGCACCGGGGCGGCATCATTGCTGCCTGCTTTGCCATGCAGGCGCTGGTGGCGCTGGTGCTGATTGCGGCTAACCAAGGCTGGGGCGGGGCGAGCCATACGCACTGGGAGTCTCGTGAACTGCTGCTTGGCCTGTCCGTGCTGCTGGGTGTGGCAAGGGCTTTTCAAATGCCTGCGCAACAAGCCTTGACCCCCATGCTGGTGCCGCCTGCCATGTTGCCGCGCGCCATGGCTTTCAGCTCGGGTGGCAATCAGGCGGCTGTGGTGGCTGGACCTGCGCTGGGTGGTTTGATTTTTGTGGCGGGCGCAACAACGGTTTACATGACCTGCACCGCGCTGTTTGTGACCGCTTGCGCGTTGATCTTCTTGGTGCGTTATGGCCACGACCCCGCACCGCATGAACCCGTAACGCTGCGCACGCTGCTGGCGGGGGCTGACTTTGTGCTCAAGCACAAGGCGCTGCTGGGTGCCGTGTCCCTTGACCTGTTTGCCGTGCTGCTGGGTGGGGCGACTGCGCTGCTACCGATGTTTGCCAAAGACATTTTGCATGTGGGGCCGTGGGGGCTGGGCCTGCTGCGGTCAGCACCCGCTTTGGGGGCGGTTGTCATGGCAGTAGCCCTGACGCGCTGGCCACTGACACGGCGCGTCGGCCACACCATGCTGGCAGCAGTGGCCTTGTACGGCGTGTGCATGCTGGTGTTTGGCATGTCAACTCATTTTGTGCTGTCGCTGGTGGCGCTGGCGGTATCAGGCTGCGCCGATATGGTCAGCGTGGTGGTGCGGCAAACGCTGGTGCAGCTTGAAACACCGAACGACATGCGCGGCAGGGTGAGCGCCATCAACTCGGTGTTTATTGGCGCGTCCAACCAGTTGGGGGAGTTTGAATCGGGTGCCACCGCCGCACTGATGGGCCCGGTGGGCTCGGTGGTGGCTGGCGGTGTGGGTACGCTGCTGGTGGCGGCGCTGTGGTTCAAGTGGTTCCCGTCACTAGCTCAGCGCGACCGGATGGTCAAAAACGATTAGGCGAATGCGGTTTTTATGGGGTGTCGTGCTTATTTGACGCCATTGTCCCGAATGCGGCCAACATCAAAGGCCGACACACCGCCAGCTTGATTCCCCCAACTTCTGCGGATATGTGTCAGCACCGCTGCAATGTCGCTGTCATTGAGCATCAGCACAAACGGCGGCATACCGAATGGGCGTGGGTTGCCTTGGGTCGCTGGCGCATAGCCGCCGTTTAAAACAATTTGCACCAGGTTAGCCGTTTGCGGCATCGCTACCGCCCGGTTGCCTGCCAGCGCTGGGTAAGCGTTTGGCACGCCTTTGCCGTCGTCGCCATGGCATGCTGCGCAGTGTTGTTCATACAGCTTGCTGCCGCGTGCTGTTGTAGTACCTGGTGTTGTTGTTGATGGTGTGGCGATTGATGGCGGCAGTGCTTTCAAATACACCGCCATTGCCTTCAGGTCAGCGTCGTTCCAGTGCTGCGTACTGCCCAGCACCACTTCAGCCATCGGGCCGTTGACGGATGCCTGCGCTGTCACGCCGGTTTTAAACAAGGCCATGATGTCTTCGATGCGCCAGGCCTGCAAGCCTGCTTCATGCGGTGCAACCAGAGAGGGCGCGTACCAGTTTTGCACCGGAATCAACCCACCTGCCAGGTTCAGCCCGTCTGTGGCGCCCAGCGCATTGCGCGCTGCGTGGCAGGCGCTGCAATGGCCCAAGCCTTCAGTGAGGTACGCGCCACGGTTCCAGTCAGTGCTTTTGCTGGCATCGGCCTGATAGCTGCCGGGCTTGAAATACAGGGCGCGCCACAAGGCGAGTGCCACTTGTGCGTTGTACGGAAAGCGCAGCGTGGGCGCTTGGTTGGCTTGCGGCACGGCGGGCAGGCTGGTCAGGTACACAAACAGCGCGTCTGCGTCGTCCCGCGTGACCAGCGTGTAGCTGGTGTATGGGAAAGCCGGGTACAGCAAGCGCCCGTCTTTAGAACGGCCATGGTGCATGGCACGCCAAAACTCAGCGCGCGTCCAGCGGCCCATACCCGTGGCTGCATCCGGCGTCAGGTTGGACGCGTAAACGCTGCCGAATGGCGTCTCAACGGCCAGACCGCCTGCATACGCCTGGCCACCGCGCGCCGTGTGGCAGCCCGCGCAGTTGCCGACCTGGGCCAGGTACGCGCCACGCTCAGCGGTGCTGGTGGTAGCCAGGGGCAATTCCACCAGCGTGTCGCCACGTGTGTTCAGCAGCCACACCACCGCGACCAAAACCACCAGCAAACCGCACAGGCCCACAAAGGCTTTGGCTAATTTGTTCATGGCTTGGCCGCACTGCCGCAGTTGATGGCGGTTTGCCCTGTGGCTAAAGGCGGGGCGCTGCTGGCGGGTTTGGTGTTGGCGGGCAGCGGCTGCGCAACCAGGTAGATGCTGGCCGCGTTGATGTCTTCATCAGACAGCAGTGCCACCACGGCCTTCATGCAGTCAGGTGCATGGGCGCGGCGCTTGCCGGTTTTCCAGG
>JBBAPP010000121.1:0-2520 GCA_040400775.1 Polaromonas sp.
GGCGACCGCGTCAATGTGGTGCTATCGGGCAAGTTTCTGCCGTACAAGCAGTACTGATTCCATTTCTACATCATCCGTGTCGTTGTTGCTTCGCCTTGTCGTGCTAGAGCACTGCCTGCGGCTTCGCGCCTAAACACAAATGATTTGGAAACGGAATGACAACTAAAAGTACTGACCCCTTAACCCGCCTTGGCTTGCCACTGTGACACCACCTCCTCGGTGGATGTCACGTTAGCCCACTCGCGCAAAAAGGCGATGCTCCTGTCATGGCTAGCCGGTGCATAAGCGCCACACGCATCTTCTGCAACGACAGCGTGATAACCCAGCGCCATGCCGTGCCGAGCTGTGAGCTCGACGCCGATATCGGTCGCAAAACCAGCCAGCACCAGCGTGCGGATGCCACGCGTCTTGAGGTAGTGGTCAAACGCTGTGTCGATAAACAGTGAAGGCTGCTGCTTGGTAAAAACCAGGTGGTGGCTTTTGGGCAGCATGCCATCGAGTAACTCAACATCACCAGATCCAGCCTGAAACATGGGCTGCAGATCTTCAGGGCGACCCGCGCCCTGCTTGCGCATCATCCACGCCAGCCAGGGTCCTGTCATGTGTTCCATGGCGGGAAAGGTATGGCGGCTCCACGCCACCAGGACACCTGCCTGGTCTGCCGCATCCAGCAGTCTGGATGCAGCAGATTGCAACGCGGCGAGGTTGGACGCCTTACCGGCCAGTCCTTTTTGCATGTCCCACATGACCAGCGCCGTACGCGACGGCTCGACCAGTTCGCCAAACGACCTGGGTAACTGCTGGAAATTAAGCGGCATGGCGGGTAGAGAGGTGATCTGTTGTCAAGTGCCAATGGCCGGCAGGATGGTGCCCTTGCTTTCGCCAAAGCCGATGCGTACAAAGCCAGGCTTGTCGCACCAGCCGCGCAAGATAACCGTATCGCCATCCTGCAAAAAGCCGCGCGTCTCGCCATTGCTTAAGCGCACCGGTTTGCTACCCCCATAAGCCAGCTCCATCAGCGCACCGGCTTGGCCCTCGCCGGGGCCAGATATGGTGCCGCTGCCCAGCAAATCACCGGCCTGCAAATTACAGCCGCCCATGCTGTGGTGCGCGACCATTTGCGCAATAGACCAGTACTGGTGCTTGAAGCTGGTACCGCTTAAACGCGATGGCCCGTTGCCTTCAGCGCGCAGCTTGTCGGACTCCAGCAAAACCTCCAGTGAAATACCAATCGCACCCTGCGCCCGGTTGCCGGCATCCTCAAGGTAGGCCAACGGTTGCGGCTCCGTGGCAGGCCGGTCCCACGGCAGGCGGTAGGGTGCGAGTGCCTCCATAGTGACGATCCACGGTGAAATCGTGGTGCAGAAATTTTTGCCAAGGAAGGGACCCAGCGGTGCCATTTCCCAAAATTGAATGTCGCGCGCCGACCAGTCGTTGAGCAAGCACATGCCAAAAATATGCTGCTCCGCATTTTCAATAGCAATCGGCGAGCCTTGTGAATTGCCCTGACCAATGTAAATGCCCAGCTCTAGCTCATAGTCAAGCCGCGCGCAGGGGCCATAGACGGGCGCACTGGCACCCGGCGGCATGGCTTGCCCCATCGGCCTTTTAAAGTGCTGACCGCTCACGCCAATGCTCGAAACGCGGCCATGGTAGGCCATAGGCATCCATTTGAAGTTGCTGGTGATGGGGTCGTCGGGACGCATCATTTTGCCGATGTTGCGGGCGTGATCCAGCGACGTGTAAAAGTCGGTGTAGTCGCCAATGCGGGTGGGTACGGTGAATTCAACGTCGCTTTGAGGGATCAGGCAAGCGCGCAAAGCATCTACCTTGGCGCCGTAAAAAGCCTTTTCCAGCAGCTCAAACAAACCGTGTCGTAGCGCCTTCCAGGCCGCTGGGCCGAGTTTAAAAAAGTCATTCAACGCGGGCTGCGCGCAGGCAGCCGCAGCCGTGTGCGCCATGCCGTCCAGACAATCGGTGCGAAGAACCTGTGCCAGGTCAATCACCTGGTCGCCAATCGCCACGCCACCCCGAAAAGCCTCCTGCGTGCCGGAACGGCGAAACATTGCAAACGGCAGGTTTTGAATCGGAAAATCGCAGCCTGCTGCATTGGCTGAAAGCACCCAGCTTTTAGCAAACTCGCTGTGCGTCTGGTCAATCGGGCGCGTAAGGGATGTCATCAGACCGTCGCCATCAAACGGTCATCAAAAATAGCCACGGCGCGCGTCCAGCCCGCCGATGCCCCACGAATTTTGTGCGGAAAGCAGGAGATAAAAAAACCGTTTGGCGGCAACACTTCCAGGTTGTGCAATTTTTCCAGATGGCAGTAGCCAATGTCACGCCCCGCTTTGTGGCCTTCCCAAATCAATGAGGCATCTTTCGTTTTATCGTACTTTTTGGCAGTGTGTACAAACGGCGCGTCCCAGCTCCAGCCGTCAGTGCCCGTCAGGCGCACGCCGCGCTCGAGCAAATACATGGTGGCCTCGTAGCCCATGCCGCAGCCGGATGACACGTAATCCG
>JBBAPP010000121.1:2620-7409 GCA_040400775.1 Polaromonas sp.
AGCAAATACATGGTGGCCTCGTAGCCCATGCCGCAGCCGGATGACACGTAATCCGGGCTGCCATATTTTTTACCTGCACGGGTATTGATGACCACAATCTCCAGCGGCGCAAGCGTGTGGTTGATGCGTTTGAGCTCGGCTTGCACATCAGCCGCCGTGACCACGTAGCCGTCTTCGAAGCGTGTGAAGTCAAGCTTCACGCCGGGCTGAAAGCACCAGTCCAGCGGCACATCATGAATCGCAATTGATGGCTCCTGGTGTCCCAATGCCTTGTTCATGGTGCTATGGAAATGGTAAGGTGCATCGAGGTGCGTGCCGTTGTGGGTAGACAGCGTGACCAGCTCTACCGCCCAGCCCTCACCATCTGGCAGGTCAGATTTTTTCAGTCCTTTGAAGAAAGGCTCAATCTGCTCAAACGAGTCTTCATGGGTGAAGTATTCGATCTTTGGCGCAAAAGCCGGCGGATCGCTGATGACATCATTTTCTAAAAAAATCGACAGGTCAACTAATTTTCGGGTCATGATTTATCTCCAGATATTTCTTTATACAGTCTTAAGATTTTTGCCACTTTAATATACGCTTTTCACATTGCGCCAGCAAAGCGCTGCTGGCAAAACCGATCAGCCCCAACAGCACAATGCCTGCAAATAGCTCGCTGGCACGAAAAGAGCGTGCCGCCAACAAAATCGCTTGCCCCAGACCGGCCTGTGAGGCAATCATTTCACCCACTACCGACACAATCAGCGACACGGTGAGTGACAGACGCATTCCGGCAAAAATATCTGGCATGGCATTGGGCAGGCCTATTTTGATGGCGTAGGCTGAGCGGCTCAGCTGCAGGCAACGCGCTACTTCTTGCAACTGCGCAGGCACCGACGCAAAGCCGTGTACCGTGGCCAACAACACTGGCCACATGGCACCAAACGCCACCACCGCCAGCACCATCGCCGGACTTAAACCAAAGATTGAAATCGCCAACGGCAACAGCGCTGATGCAGGCAGTGGCCGAATAAATTCAAGCGTAGGCTGCATGTAAGCCCTGGCCGTTCTTGACAGGCCAATGACGGCACCCAGCGCCACGCCAAACAGTGACGCAAGCAGCCAGCCCAGCACCATACGCGACACCGTTGCCCAGGTAAAGGCCAGCAGTTCACCGTCTTTCAGGCCTTTTATCAAGCTGGCCCAGGTGGCTTGTGGTGAGGGTAAAAAAACACGACTGATCCAATCTGCTGTGCTGACTGCCCACCATGCAAAAATGATAAGGAACAGCAAAAAAGTAGAGCCAAATAACGATTTGGCCCAATCAGTTCGCACGCTAGCAGCTACTGTATCAACAGCCACTGTCATGTAACTTGCCCCATCTTGCGGGCTATGCTGCGCTCCAGCGTGAGCGCGCCGAAATTGATGGCAAAGCCCACCACGCTGATCCACATCAGCCAGGCCAGCATCAGGCCGGGGTTCAGGCTTTGCTGCGCAATCATCATGGCGTAACCCATGCCATGCGGGTTGGCGGCAATCTCAACCGTGACAGCTACCACCAGCGCAACCGCTACGCCCAGGCGCAGCGCCACAAACAGGCGTGCTGTGATGGCGGGCAAAATAATTTTGACGGCGCGCTGCAGCGGGCTCAGGCCCAGCATCTGGCTGACCTCCAACAGGCGCGGCTCGACCTGCCGCACCGCCGCTTGCGACAGCAACAGCAGCGGCCAAAAGCAGGCAAACGCGACGATAGAAAACTCCATGCGCAGGCCAAAGCCAAACACCAGCATGCTCAAAGGAATCAATGCCACCGACGGGATCGGTCGAAACACCTCAATGCTTAAAAAACTCAAACGCGCCGCGCGTGGTGACAAGCCCAGGGCAATGCCTGCTGCAATGCCCAACACCGCAGCAAGTAGCAAGCCCAATGCAGCAGAAGCCAAAGTGAAAGCCGTGGCACTCAACAACGAGCCATCAGACACCGCCGACGCAAAGCCTCCAAGCGCCGCACTTGGCGGGGCAATGGCATCACTGCTTTTACCCAGCGTGCGGGCATACCACTCGAACAAAGCCAAAGCGACAACCGGAAACCACCAGGGCCGCAACTTGCGCATCAGTCTGGCGCCAGCACGGTCAATCATGGCTTTGCTCAATGAAGCTGAACAGCTCACGCCGCAGCCGCAAAAATTCTGGGTGCTCTTTGGTAGCCAACTGGCTCCGAGGGCGTGGAATCTTTACATCAATCATGCGCGCCAGGCTGGGCCTGCCCGGGCCAGGATTGGCCTGTAGCGCTAGCACCCGGTCACCCAGGTAAATGGCTTCTTCCAGGTCATGGGTGACAAACAATACTGTCAAGCCATCATGCAACACCAGCCGTGCCAACTCGTCTTGCAGACTTTGCCGTGTTAGCGCATCCAGTGCGCCAAATGGCTCGTCCATCATCAGCACCTGGGGCTGCTGGGCCAGGCAGCGCGCAATTTGCACACGCTGCTGCATACCGCCTGACAGCTGGGCTGGAAACTTATGCGCGTGCTGGACCAATCCCACCTTGCCCAGCACATTGGTAATACGCGCCGCATGCTCCAGCTGGCGAACGCCTGCGGCCTCCAGTGCCAGCGCGATGTTGCCTTCCACCGTGCGCCACGGCAGCAGGGCGCGGCCGTAGTCTTGAAATACAAACGCCACCTCACGCGATGGCTCAGTGACACGCTGGCCGTTGCGCAGTACCTCGCCAGAGTCCGGTGCCAGCAAGCCGCTGGCCGCCCGCAGCAGCGTGGTTTTGCCGCAGCCGCTGGGGCCAACGATGCAGACAAACTCTCCGCGTGCAACGTCAAACGAGGTTGGCGACAGTACCTCGCGCCCACCCAGGTGTATGGCCACCTGGTTGATGTTAAAAACTGTTTTCTCAACCATTTTTAACCATTAAATATGCTTGTAGACTAATAAATTAGAGCGCTATTTGCTACTATTTTAATAGTATCTAAAAATTAATTTTGACTTATTTCACCAGCAGCGTCGCTACCTTGGGCGATGTTTTCAGCATCTCCTGGTCTTTCATCAAGCCGACCCAATAGTTGAGCTGCTTTTCATTGACCAAGGGGCCGGGCGGCGAGATTTGAATTTTGGCCACGACTTCAGCGGGCAGCTTGGTGTACTTGCCAATCGCTGCGCGTACCTTGTCGTTGTTTTTGGCTTGCGACATAAACGCTGCGCCTTCAACCACCGCCTCACGAAATGCTTTGGCCGCAGCCGGGTTTTTAGCCACCCATTCGCGTTTGGCAGCATAAACGATGGTCGGGTTGCCTTCTGCCAAAAATGTGGCGTAGTACGACGCAACATAGCCCGCGCCGCTGTCGGTGATACGGGTCATGAAAGGGTCAGCCGTGACCACGGCATCGATTGAGCCACCACGCAACAGATCGCCATGCTGCGGGAAAGACGCCTCAATGAAGTTGACTTTTTTATAGTCCACGCCGTTTTGCTTCAGCCATGCGCGAAAGGTGACATGCAAAAATGCACCCAGACCAGGCACACCAATCTTTTTGCCTATGTAGTCTTGCGGCGTGCGAATACCCGAACCGGCTCTGGCAACAACGCCAAAGATCGTGTTGGTTTTGGATGTCACGCCACCACCCGCTACCACCACATGGTCTAGTCCGCCATCGACAGCCTGCAAAAACACCGACGGCGTGGGTCCACCAATTTGCAGTGAATCAGACTGAATCGCCGCCGGGATGGTGGAGTTGATGGGGATGAACTTCAGCTCAACGTCAAGATTGCGTTTGGTAAAAAACCCTTCTTCTGCCGCAACGTACACCGATGCGAAGTCGGTGACAGCGGTATAGCCAAAAACAATTTTTGTGCTTTGCGCACGCGCAGGCAGCGCCAAAGCTGCACCTGCAGCAGCAATGCTTGAAATGACCAGGCGGCGCTGAATAGATGATGGCTTCATGGTTTGTCTCTTTCTCTGGTTTTGACGGGACGTTTTGAAATCGGTAGGCAAGACGCTTACGGTTTTGTCGGTGCTTTGGGTGCCGGCAGCGCCGCCCGCAATCCGCCCACAATAAAGCGGGTCAGCAGCGTAGCGGCGGCGGGGTCACTTGGTACGCTTTGGCCGTTGGACAGCCGCGCAATCCGGGCGTCGCTAATATGGTGCAGCATCGCACCTAGTGCAAACTGGTAACCCCAGGCAACTTGCCCGCGCGTGGCGTGCGGCAGGGCAACATTCAGTGCGTCAATAAAGGCATGCGCCAGCGGATCAAAAAAATCGCGCAACACCCTGTCAGATTCGTCATACACATGAATCAGCTCACGCGCCACCAGCAGGGCGTAGTATTCGCCTTCAGCGCTGGCCCGCATACGCAGCACCGGGCTAACAAATGCGTCGATGATGCGCGGCAGGGTTTGCGCCTTTTTTAGCGCATTTAAGCGCTCTTCAATCGTGCTGTTCCAGCGCTCAAAAATGGCATAAAACAAGTCCTGCTTTGGGCCATAGTGGTAACCCACCAGTGCCAGCGGAACGCCAGCTTCTTGCGCAATGTCACGAATACTGACGGCGTGGTAACCCGACTGCGCAAACAGTTTTTCAGCGGCCAGCAAAATATCTGCCTTGCGGTCAAGACGCGGTGGCACAGTGCTGCTGGTTTTCATCAACATGCAACTACTGTACGACCGTACAAGATAACTAGACAGCCGTACAAACCCTGACGATGCCCTGCTGCTACGGGCAATTGGTGAAGCAGTCAAAATAGCGGCATGACTTCACCCAACTCTTTAGACGGTATTCGCGTTCTTGACCTTTCCCGCGTTT
>JBBAPP010000122.1:0-7350 GCA_040400775.1 Polaromonas sp.
GCGGTGGATATGGCGTTTGAGTGTTTCGTTCGGCGCATGGCTTGGCGGGGTTGACATTCGTTTACCAAACTGAGCCCGTTTGGTGGCTTGCTTTGGCTGGCGCAGTGAGTTTGTCGGTGGTGAGGTTTAGCTTTTCCGGTTGATACAACGCCAGCCAAACAGGCGTCATTAGGCGTGTCAAGGTGGTCACGGCATTGACCGCAGCCATTGCCCCGGTGTATGCCTTTACCTTCAAGCAAAACGGTAAATATGCAGCCAATTTGGTGGAGTTGAAGAAAACCGATGATTGGTCACGCAACAACCGGATTGAAAAAGGTGGCTGGAGGGCAAGTTTTGAGCCCCGAAGCGGCCCGTGCTTGTGGTCTGTCTGTTGTTTATCCCGGCCTAAAGGGATTAAGTGTCTGCGCAGGCTTTGGGCCAGCGCAGACTAAAACCCCATCTGATCCCTGGACTTTGGCCGTGCCAGGGTTTCAGATGCTCAACCCACCCAGCGATTTACCGCCGTCAACAAACAGCGTTTGACCGGTGATGAAGTGAGTTTGGGGAGATGCCAAAAAAGATACCGCATGCGCGATTTCATCGGGCGATGCGGCTTTTCCGCGTGGCTCCAAAGCTTCCCACTGGGCAAACATCTCGGGTGGCGCGGAGCGTGTCATGGGTGTGTCGGTGAACCCTGGTGCGACCGAGTTAACGGCTATTTCTTTGTCGCGCAACTCCATCGCCATGGCCCGTGTCAGTCCAACCACCGCCGATTTGGAAGCGACATAGTGGGCAAAGCGCGTGCCGCCCAAAGCGCCGCGCGATGAAATGGTGACGATGCGCCCACCTGCACCCATGCGCCGTGCCGCCTCTTGTGCGGGGATAAAGGTGCCCACCACATTGACTTGCAGCATTTGGGTGAAGGCTTGCTCGGTCAGATCTAAAAAACGCGCATCGTTGTAAATCCCGGCCGCGCACACCATGACGTCCACCCGCGCTTGTGCCTCCAAGGCTTTGAGCACGCTGCTACGATCGCACACATCCACAACGGCTGCGCTGAGCCGCAGGCCTTGGGATTGCAAAGGCTGCAAAGCGGCCGCCAGCACATCGGCTTGGCGGTCCATGGCCACCACGTGAAAACCGTCTTGGGCCAAGCGTTTGGCAATCGCCAAGCCAATGCCTTGAGCGGCGCCTGTGACAAAAGCGTTGAGTGAGGTGTTCATGTCAAATCGGTGGTGGTGTGATCAGCCAAGATAGCCAAACTGTCGCGGCAGCCACAGCGTGATGGAAGGAAAGAAGATCATCAAGAACATCACCATGCTCAGGGGAATGCAAAACTGCCATATCTCACGGTTAATTTCTTTCATGGGTACTCCCGTGAGTGAGCCCAGGACGAACAAAATCAAACCATAGGGTGGGGTGATCATGGCGATCATGAAGTTGAGGATCACCACCACGCCAAATTGCACCAAATCAATGCCCAAGGCATTCACAGTGGGCAGCAAAACGGGGATGAACACCAACAGCATCACGGCGCCATCGAGTACCGTTCCCAAGATCAAAAACATCACATTCACCAGCAGCATGAAGACGATGGCCGAGAGGTTCAAGCTGGCAATGTAGGCGGCGAGTTGCACAGCCACTTGCTCGGAGGTGATGGCGTAATTGACGATGAAGGAGCTGGCGATTAGCATCATCACCACGGCCGATTGACGTGCCGACATAGCAAAAATACCAACCAAGGTTTTCAGTCCCAGATTGCGATAAATGAACGCACCAATTACGATGGCCCACAAACCGGCCATGGCCGCCGATTCGGTGGGGCTGAAAACCCCAGACCAAATGCCACCCAAGAGCATCACCGGCAAGGTCAGCGGTAAGGCGGCGCGCCAAAGCACCAAGGGCAATTGGGACAAGGATATTTTTTGGCCAAATGGCAAGTTGCGTTTGCGCGCAATGATCGCGATCCACAGCATCAAGCTCGCTGCCATCAGCAGCCCCGGCACCACACCCGCCAAAAACAAGGCCCCAAGAGATGCTGTGCTGATCAGGGCATAAATCACCATGGGTATGGACGGCGGAATGATGGGCCCCAAACAGGATGCGGCGGCCGCAATCGCCACCGCCAAACCGCGCGGGTATTGACCCACCTTTTCCATCATGCGAATCGACACCATGCCGGGGCCTGCGGCGTCGCTGATGGCGCTGCCGCTCATGCTGGACATGACCACATTCATCAACACGGTGATGTGGCCCATGCCCCCGCGCAGCCGGCCGACCACCACATCGGCGGCACTCCAGATGCGTTCACTGACCGTGGAGGCGTTCATCACATTGCCGGCAAAAATGAACATGGGCACAGCCAGCAACACATACATGCTGAACATGGAGTTCAGGGTTTGATCGACGATCAAGCCAATGTCTTGGCCTTTTAGCCATAAATAGACAATTCCGCTGCTGAACATCATCAACACAATGGAAAACCGCAGCAGTGCGCACACCAGGATCACGATGCCCATGGCGATCAATGCGGTGCTCATGTGGCGTTCTCCGAAAAGTCAACCCAACACATTTGTTTTTTCATCTGCTTTTATGTCCTTGACATGTTCAGGCCATTGATCAGAGCAAAGCCATAAGAAACGATTGGCGGCGCGAACAATGACGGCCAACCAATAAATCACAAAACAGGCGTAGACATAATCCAAACGCCACTCAAGCGCATTGGTTTTCTCGCGCCACAAAAAAGCCACATAACCGCCAATGGTGGGGGCCGACAGCGTGAACAAAATCACAATCAACACAGAAGCCGTGAGACCGATGAAGCGCCGCCCTTTGGGTCCGCATTGGTCCCAAATCACATCGAAGGTGACTTGCTCTCTTTCGCCGAGCACCAGCGCCTCGGTCAAAAAAGTCGACCACAAAAACAAAATCAAGATGGACTCGTCAACCCAATTGACAGGCTGAACCAACACATAACGCTGAAACACAGAAATCACAAACAGCACAAAAATGCCGATGAACATGGATACCGTCAGCCATTCAGCGTAGCGGCTGAAGGCCTTGAATTTTTGTCGAATGGTGGCGATACCCATGGGTGGCAATCTTTTCAGTAATGTTGTGTGGCCAAGTTCACTTGACAGCCTGGATGCGTGCCATCAAGCCGGGCTTCCATTTGGCAGTCATGCCACTGGCTTCATACTCTTTGAAAACCGTGGTGCGAAACAGGCTGGCATCGGGTTCGCTGATACGCACATTGGCAGCCTTAAAGGTGTCCAGCGCAGATTTTTCATCCTGAAGCGTTTTGGCGATTTGCATGTCCGAGGCTTCGCGCGCAGCGGCTCTGAGTTCGGTTTGTTGCGCGGGTGTGAGTTTGTCAAATGCGGGCTTGGCCATGGCCACAAACACCGGCTGCACCAAATGCTTGGTCAGCACCACTTGCTTGGTCACTTCGTGAAATTTCCAATCGCGTGTCATGTTGGTGGGGTTGTCTTGGGCGTCGATTTGTCCGGTTTTCAGACCCAAATACACCTCGGTGATGGGCATGGCCACAGGTGTGGCGCCCAGTGCTTTGGCCAACACCTGGAAAGATGCGCCAGGGGGCATGCGCATTTTGGTGCCGTTCAAATCGCTGGGCTTCTCGATTTTTTTGTCGTTGTTCAAGTTGATGGTGCGGGTGCCCAGATAGGCGGTGTCCAAAATCACCAAGCCCACTTTGTTGGCCACATCGTCGTAATACTCTTTGCCGATGTCGCTGCGAAATGTTTTAATCAGGTGGTCGGCATCGCGAAAAAGGTAGGCGGCACTGAAGACGCCGTATTCCGGCAATTGGGCTTCAATTTCAAAGGTTACTGGACTGGCCATCTCCAAGTTGCCGCGTTGCATGGCGGGCAACTCAGTACCTTGTCGAAACAAGGCGCTGGCGGTGTGCACGGTCACCTTGACACCACCTGGGAATTTGGCCTCCATGCGTGCTTTGATCATCCGAAACAGATCCGACAGCGGTGAAGTGTCTGGGGCCGCGGTCGACACCCTGATTTCGGTTTGGGCGTGCGCCAAAGGCCATGCCAACAAGGTGGCCAGGCTGAGGGCTGTGGCGATGAAAGTTCTTCTCATGTTGCGCTCCTGATAGTAGTGAAGGACCCGAAAGAAAAGGCTGGGTCCATGGCCTCGGCAAACACCATTTCAGCGTGACGGGCCAATGCCCACCGACAAGCGGCCAATGCCTTCGATCTCGGCATCGACCCGATCACCCACGCTCAAAAATGTTTTGTGCGGCACACCCACGCCTGCTGGGGTGCCCGTGAGCAACACGTCACCGGGGTCCAAGGTCATGATGCGGGAGGCCGTGGCAATTTGTTCTGCCACAGAAAAAATCATGTCTTTGGCGTTGCCGTTTTGTTTCAGCACCCCGTTGACGGCCAATTGCAAGCCGGCTTGCTGGGGGTCGCCAAATTGGCTGGCAGGAATCAGGCGCGGCCCCATCGGGCAGCAGGTGTCGTGGCCTTTGCCCGCCACCCAATCGAGTTTGTAAAAAGTCTCTGGGGCACGGTTGTGGTCGCGGGCTGAAAAATCAATGGCCACGGTGTAAGCCGCCACGTGCGACAAGGCTTGCTCAACGCTGACGTTGCGGGCAGTTTTGCCAATCACCAGGGCGAGTTCGATTTCCCAATCAAAGGCCTGGGTATTGATGGGCATGTGCACCGTGTCGCCCTCTCCCACCACGGCGTTGCGCGGCGGCTTCATGAAGAAAAACAAACGCTGGTCTTCTTTTTTGGCACCCGGCATGCCCATTTCAGCCAAGTGATCGAAATAGTTGGCCCCGGCGCACAAAATTTTCCCGGGATACAAAAGCGGTGCCAAGCGACGGGCCGTGTCTATCTGGTCACTGGCTTGCACCTGGTTGGCCGCTGCATTCAGGGCCGTCAACGAGCGCTCCCAGTTGGCGAACAAATTCAGCATGCTGTCTTGTCCGGCAAGGCCCACACGCGCTAAGCTGGGTGCCAGGCGGTAAGCCACACCATTGACTTCCAGGGCAGCCACGGCCTGATCACCTTGGGCGAAAGTGGCCAATGACCAAAGCGTTTGTGTGTGCGGCATACTGGACCTCTTGTAAAAACAATATAAAACGATGATAATTTTATAAAATCTTCACGTCAAGGCCTTTTTTAATATGGAAAACCCTGAAGCTTCATCACTGGCAGAGCGCGCGTACCAACGCTTGCGCAGCGAAATTTTGTACGGCGACTTGATGCCAGGTGAGCGTTTGCGCCCGGCGGATTTGCAGGACAAGTTTCACCTGGGCCTGACGCCCATCCGTGAAGCCTTGATGCGCCTGACCTCCGAGAACTTGGTGGCTTTGGACACGCACCGGGGCTCGCGGGTGAGCGAGACAAGCCTGGCTGAATTGAGCGATTTGATGGCCACCCGCCGTGCCATTGAGAGCCTGTGCCTCACATCGGCCATGACCCATGGGGATGCCGCCTGGGAAGCCGAGGTGGTCTCGGCCATGCACTTGCTCTCCAAGACACCCCTGCCGCGCTCGGCAAAAGACCGCGAGGCCGCCACTTTGTGGGAGTCGCGCCATCGCCGCTTTCACCACGCCATGGTTGGCGCTTGTCAGGAAAAATGGCTGCTCTGGTTTTGGAACATCTTGGCCGACCACTCGGAGCGTTACCGCAAGATTCGCCTGTTGCAGCTCATGCCTGTCAAAAGCAAGGCCCGCGATATTGAAGCCGAACACCATGCCTTGATGCAGGCTGTTTTGGCCCGCGACCACAGCCTGGTCACCCGTTTGATGTCAGACCATTTGAGCGCCACTGAAAAGTCGGTGGCCCTGGGTTTGGCCGCGCTTGCTCCCACAACACTTCCTACGAAAGCATCCTCATGATTGTTCGCACCGCCATTTTGGAGGGCACAGTGGCCCCCGCTGACAAAGCTGAATTTGACCAACACATGCGCACCACGGTGGTGGCCGCTTTGGGGCGCTATCCAGGCTTGATCAAAGCGGTGTTGCGCGAAATCATCGAGGCCGATGCCGATGCACCAGCGGTCTACATGGCCTTTGATTTGTACTTCCAAAGTTTGGCCGACATGCATGCGGCTTTGGCCAGCCCGGTGCGACAAGCCGTGCGCGCAGAGTTAGGCCAAATCATGCCGCGCTTTCAAGGGCGCGTGTACCACTTGGTGTTTGACGAAACGGCGCATACCGGTGCCCGTTCATGACGGTCTTGGTGCTGGGTGCGGGCTTGATTGGTGGCTTGACAGCCCAGTTGTTGGCCCAGCGGGGTCAATCGGTGGTGTTGGCCGATGTGCGCGCGGGGACGGCGCCGCAGGGCGTGCAGCGGGTGACATGCGATGTCACCGATGAACCCGCCCTGAAGGCCCTGATGCAAGCCCACCGCATCCGTGATGTGGTGCACACCGCCGCTTGGTTGTCCACCGCGATTCGCCAAGACCCCCTCAAAGGGATAGGCGTCAACATCATGGGCACGGCGCATGTGCTGGAGTGTGCACGCACGCTGGGTTTGCGCCGGGTGGTGCTGGCCAGTTCAACCACCGTCACTTATACCGGATTTGCAGCCCATGGCCCCCAGCCGATCGTAGAAGACTTGCCCTTGCACTTGATCAGCGAGCGGCCCGCGAGCATTTATGCCGCTTGCAAACTGGCTGGCGAGCACTTGGCCCACCTGTATCACGACCTCTACGGTGTGGATGCCCTGTCACTTCGTTATGCCGCGGTGCTGGGTGACTTGGGCAACATCACCAGCGTGCCGGGGCGATTGCTGCAAACCCTGGTGCAAGCGGGCCAAGCCGACCAAGCCGCGACATTGGACGATCCTTTTTTGGTCTGGGGCGGGCGTGAAGAATTTGTCGATGCGCGCGATTGCGCCCTGGCCAATGTGTGTGCCTTGGAGGCGCGCAACCCGCAGCAAAGGACTTACCACATCGCCGATGGGCAGTGGCACAGCTTGGGCGACTTTGTGGCTGCAGTTCAGCGCGTGTACCCGGCTTTGCGGGTCACCTGGCCAGACCCATTGAGCACAGGTTTTGCTGGTTTTCCGCACCAAAGACCAGCCCCATCAGACCACCGCCGGGCAGGCAGAGAATTGGGCTTTGAGTGCGTGCACAGGTTACAAGACTCGATTGCCCATTGGGCCACCTTTGCCCAAGGCCACATGCGTCCCGGCTCCTAGCAAATCTCCGTATCAGTCCATGATCGCGATGATTGCCACGCGTGTGTAACTGCGTGGTGAGCGTTCGCCGAACCAGATTCTTACGCCGCCGTGGATAGCCCAGCTATGGTTGGTGCAGCAGGGGCCGACAGAAGCCGCGCATCGACCGCCAGAGATGCCGCATTCAAGACCTGCCGCC
>JBBAPP010000123.1:0-1920 GCA_040400775.1 Polaromonas sp.
CTCAACGATTGGTTTTGAGAAACTGGACAAAACCTGGGTCTGAAAAAGCCGCAGGCGGCAAATCGTCGGTCAGTAAAGCGGCATCGACCTCAGCCACTTCTCGCGCGCGGTTGTCGTTCTGTACTGAGTTGATCGTCAGCAAACCTACCACCAGCGCAACCAGCGGCATGACAGAGCCAATCCGGCCCCACCAACCCAAACCATCAGACGAGCTCCAGGTGATTGCGGCGCTGCTGCCCATGCTGGCAGTGCTCGCAGCGGTTTGAATTTTGGCAATTTTGCGTTTGGATACGGCTTGCGCCCGGGCAGCACGCAGGCGCTCGGAAATCTCATGTGGTAAATCTGTTGTACCGGATGACAGGTAAGAAATTGCTTTGAGAGCAAAACGGTCTTGCAAAATATCGACCCGGTTTTGATTTGAATACGTCATAGTGTTATACCTTTGGTGCGCAGGGCTTTACTGAGAGCGAGAACTGCACGCGAACAGTGCGTCTTGACACTGCCCTCGGAGCAACCCATCGCCAATGCGGTTTCAGCTACGTCCATCTCTTCCCAGTAACGCATCAGGAAGGCTTCCCGTTGACGGCCTGGTAAAAGCTGAACTTGTGCTTCTATCGCGTGCAATATTTGCGCCCGCTGTGTGGCATCTTGGGCGCTTTCAGTCCCTTCTGAGTCATTCAGTGCCTCTAAAGTTTCCAAAATATCAAAATCTCCATCAGCTCCGGCAGATTCAAAGTCGCTCATGTTGGAAAACAGGGCATTTCGCGTCTTGCGCCGCCGAAACCAGTCCAACGTGGTGTTGGACAAAATTCTTTGAAACAACATCGGCAATTCGGCAATCGGCTTGTCGCCATAGCTGTGTGCAAGCTTCATCATGCTGTCTTGAACAATGTCCAATGCAGCTTCTTCGTCCCGGGTGTGGTAGACGCTTCGCTTGAATGCGCGTTTTTCAACGCTTTTCAGGAAGTCAGAGAGTTCGAGTTCAGTTGCCAACGGTATTGATTTCCGGTTTGTCCAGCACTTTAGTTGTTATGCATACTAACTAAAATTATCGCACTGCCAGGGCATGGGTAAGCCGCTTTATCAAAGCCTGGCGCGATAGCGCAACATGTCAATGTCATAATATGTCTTGCAATTTAAACGGCAAACGGGTCATGACTCGGCGGAATATGTTTCTGCTCATGGTTTTGGCCTCAAGTCTTGACACTGCTCCACAAGAGACAGCGAAAAGGCACCCAAGGTATTTCGTTAGAGAAATTCACAAAGGTTCATCATGGAAATCACAAAAGCGGAAATCGCCAGCGCTGCAGCTGCGTCTGCACAAGCTCCTTCAAATCTTTTAGACCTGCGCGGCGCGGAAATCCTCGTCAAATCTTTGCAGGCCGAAAACGTCAAGTACATTTGGGGCTACCCCGGTGGTGCAGTACTGCATATTTACGACGCTTTTTACAAACAAGACAGCATTCAGCACGTGTTGGTGCGCCACGAACAAGCCGCCGTACACGCGGCTGACGGCTACGCGCGCGCTACTGGCGAGGTGGGCGTTGCACTGGTCACGTCCGGCCCTGGCGTGACAAATGCCATCACTGGTATTGCCACCGCCTACATGGACAGCATTCCGATGGTCATCATCACCGGCCAGGTACCTACGCACGCGATTGGCTTGGATGCTTTTCAAGAGTGTGACACTGTCGGCATCACCCGGCCTATTGTTAAGCATAACTTTTTGGTGAAAGACGCCAAACACATCGCCGAGACGATGAAAAAAGCCTTTCACATTGCCCGCAGCGGCCGACCAGGCCCGGTGGTGGTGGACATTCCTAAAGACGTGTCATTCAACAAAGTAGCCTATGCCGGCTATCCCGCCACGCTTGAAATGCGCAGCTACAACCCGTCGCGCAAAGGCCACGGCGGGCAGAT
>JBBAPP010000123.1:2020-7243 GCA_040400775.1 Polaromonas sp.
AAAGATGTGCTGACCGAGCTGATCGCCATGATCAAAGAGTCTGGCTTGAAGCCCGACCTTGATGCACTCGGCGGCTGGTGGAGCACGATTGACAACTGGCGCAAGCGTGACTGCATGAAGTACAGCCTGGGCGATGGCAGCACCATCAAGCCGCAATATGTGGTTGAAACGCTTTGGAACATGACCAAAGACGCTGACACCTACATCACCTCAGACGTGGGTCAGCACCAAATGTGGGCGGCGCAGTACTACAAGTTTGACGCGCCCCGCCGCTGGATCAATTCTGGCGGTTTGGGCACCATGGGTGTCGGCTTGCCGTACGCCATGGGCATCAAGCTGGCCAAGCCTGAATCTGAAGTGTTTTGCATCACCGGTGAAGGCTCGATTCAAATGTGTATTCAGGAGCTGTCAACCTGTATGCAATACAACACGCCGGTCAAAATTGTGTCGCTCAACAACCGCTACCTCGGTATGGTGCGCCAGTGGCAAGAGTTTGACTATGAAGGTCGTTACAGCCACAGCTACATGGACGCGCTGCCCAACTTCGTGAAGTTGGCCGAGGCCTATGGCCACGTTGGCATGTTGATTGAAAAACCGGCTGATGTGGAGCCTGCGCTGCGTGAAGCCAGAGCGTTGAAGGATCGCACCGTGTTCATGGACTTCAGAACCGATCCAACAGAAAATGTTTTCCCGATGGTTCAGGCGGGTAAGGGCATCAATGAAATGCTTTTGGGTGCTGAAGACCTCTGAAATGGCTTTTTTAAGTATCATTTTTGCCTCTAGCCCAATAAAATAGGGCGTTATATGCTCCTAAATAAAGAGCTTTTATCTTTAACCTCCAACTGACAAATCTATTGCCTGCCAAGCCTGCACATTACCGTGCGCAGGGGAGGGCAGCCGAAATGAAGCGTCCAGACGTATGAAACACATCATTGCAGTTTTATTAGAAAACGAACCCGGCGCACTGTCCCGCGTGGTCGGTTTATTTTCAGCCCGCGGCTATAACATCGAGAGCCTGACCGTCGCTCCGACAGAAGACCCTACGCTTTCGCGCATGACGATTCAAACCAGCGGTTCAGACGACGTGATTGAGCAAATTACCAAACATTTGAACCGCCTGATTGAAGTTGTCAAAGTCGTCGATTTGACCGAAGGCGCGTATACCGAGCGTGAACTGATGATGGTCAAAGTGCGCGCTGTGGGCAAAGAGCGTGAAGAAATGAAACGTATGGCGGATATATTTCGCGGGCGGATCATTGATGTGACCGAGAAAAGTTACACCATTGAGTTAACCGGCGACCAGTCCAAAAACGATGCTTTTTTAGAAGCCATTGACCGCAGTGCGATTTTGGAGACAGTACGAACCGGCGCCAGCGGTATTGGGCGCGGCGAGCGAATCCTTAGAGTCTAGATTTATTAGTTTTAACCAGGAGAAAAAGATGAAAGTTTATTACGACAAAGACTGCGACCTGAGCCTGATCAAAGGCAAAACGGTGGCCATTATTGGTTATGGAAGCCAGGGCCACGCCCACGCGCAGAACCTGAACGACAGTGGCGTCAAAATCGTTGTTGGTCTGCGCAAAGGCGGCGCATCTTGGAGCAAGGCTGAAAAAGCTGGCTTGTCGGTGCATGAAGTCAACGACGCCGTCAAAGCTGCTGACGTTGTGATGATTTTGCTGCCCGATGAAGACATCGCTGGGGTCTACAAAAATAATGTTGAGCCGCATGCCAAACAGGGCGCTTCGCTGGTCTTTGCCCACGGCTTTAACGTGCATTACAACCAGGTCGTGCCGCGTGCTGATCTGGACGTCTGGATGGTTGCGCCCAAGGCCCCGGGTCACACCGTGCGCAACACCTATACCCAGGGCGGCGGCGTGCCGCATCTGGTGGCGATTCATCAAGACAAATCAGGCAAGGCCCGTGACCTTGCACTCAGCTACGCCATGGCCAACGGCGGCGGCAAGGCCGGCATCATTGAGACCAATTTCAAAGAAGAAACTGAAACCGACTTGTTCGGTGAGCAAGCCGTGCTGTGCGGTGGTGCGGTTGAGCTTATCAAGATGGGCTACGAGACCTTGGTTGAAGCGGGTTATGCGCCAGAAATGGCCTACTTTGAATGCCTGCACGAACTCAAATTGATTGTTGATTTGATTTATGAAGGCGGTATTGCCAACATGAACTATTCCATCAGCAACAACGCCGAGTATGGCGAGTACGTGACCGGCCCAGAAATCATCAACGAACAGTCGCGCGTGGCGATGCGTGCAGCGCTCAAGCGCATTCAAAGCGGTGAGTACGCCAAGATGTTTATCAGCGAAGGCCGTACCAACTACCCAAGCATGACGGCACGCCGTCGCTTGACGGCTGAGCATTCGATTGAAAAAGTTGGCAGCCAGTTGCGCGCCATGATGCCTTGGATTGCGAAAAACAAGCTGGTCGACCAGACCAAGAACTAAGTTTTCGAGGTCAGGTTCTTGTCCTGAAAAAAGCCGCGCAAACAGTTTGCGCGGCTTTTTCGGTTTTTAGTGCACAGTAGTTTGTTATTCTCAAGACTAGTTACAGGAGTATTTTTATGCATGATGGCGATCAGCCCTCGGCTCAAGGCCAGGACGTTGTGGTGCGCAAGCGCCGCAAGGGCATTTACATCTTGCCAAATCTCTTCACGCTGGGTGGTCTATTTGGCGGCTTCTATGCCATCGTGATGGCGATGGATGGCCGCTTCGACCAAGCCGCCATCGGTGTTTTCAGCGCCATGATTTTGGACAGTCTGGACGGCCGTATTGCCCGCATGACAAATACGCAAAGCGCCTTTGGAGAGCAGATGGATTCGCTCTCAGACATGGTGTCTTTTGGTGCTGCGCCAGCGCTGATTGCCTATGTCTGGGGCTTGAGTACGCTAGGTCGCTGGGGCTGGGTGGCTGCGTTTGTGTACTGTGCTTGCGCGGCGCTGCGATTGGCTCGGTTTAACGTCAATACCGCTGTGGTGGACAAGCGATTTTTTCAGGGCTTACCATCACCTGCAGCCGCCGCTTTGGTAGCGGGTTTTATCTGGTTAATAAATGATGCTGATTTAACCGGCACAGGCCTGCTGGACTTGGGCTTGTTCACAGTACACATCGCCTGGCTGATGTTTGCGCTGACGCTGTACTCGGGCTTGACGATGGTCACCAACCTACCGTTTTACAGCTTCAAAGACATTCAAATGAAAAAGAGCGTACCTTTCGCCGTCATTGTTTTGATCGCACTCGGTATCGGTGTGGTAGGCCTTCACCCGCCTGTCATGGTGTTTGCGTTCTTTATTGCTTATGCATTGTCGGGTTACGTGGTGTACGCCTGGCGCAGGGCTAAAGGCCAGCCGACCAGTGTGATTGCCACGTCTCTTGACGAGCCTGACGAGCGCGGCTTGCACAAATAGTATTTGCCCATAAGCTGTGCTACATTAATCATATGAAACGAATTTCACTAGCACTACTACTATCTGCCGACGGGTGGAGTCGGTAGCGCACGCGCAACCTTTATTCCAACGGCCCGTTTGCTACCAGCAACGGGCCGTTTTTTTTTAGGTTGCTGGTTTTTTGACTTGATTTTTTCGGAGAATTTCCATGGCTGACAAACTTATCATTTTCGACACCACCTTACGTGACGGCGAACAATCGCCAGGCGCGTCCATGACGCGCGATGAAAAGCTGCGTATTGCACGCCAGCTGGAACGGCTGAAGGTCGATGTGATTGAAGCTGGTTTTGCAGCCAGCTCAAATGGTGACTTTGAATGCGTGAAAGCGATTGCTGAAGCCATCAAAGAATCCACAGTTTGCTCATTGGCCAGAGCCAACGACCGGGACATATCCCGTGCCGCTGAAGCGCTCAAGCCAGCCAAGTCAGGCCGTTTGCATTTGTTTTTAGCCACCAGCGCACTGCACATGGAAAAAAAGCTGCGTATGACGCCCGACGAGGTGTTTCAGCAAGCCAAACTCTCCACCCGTTTTGCGCGCAACCTGATGGACGACATTGAGTTCAGTCCGGAAGACGGTTACCGCTCAGACCCGGACTTTTTGTGCCGCGTGCTTGAAGCGGTGATCAACGAAGGTGCCACCACCATCAACGTACCTGACACAGTGGGTTACGCCGTTCCTGAGCTGTATGGCAACTTCATCAAAAATCTGCGTGAACGCATTCCTAACAGCGACAAGGCGGTCTGGTCCGTGCATTGCCACAACGACCTGGGCATGGCGGTGGCCAACTCATTGGCAGGCGTGATGATTGGCGGCGCGCGGCAGGTGGAATGCACCATCAACGGTCTGGGTGAGCGGGCCGGCAATTGCAGCCTGGAAGAAATCGTCATGGCGGTCAAAACCCGCAAAGATTATTTCAACCTTGACCTGAATATCGATGCCAAACATATTTTGGCCACCAGCCGCATGGTTAGCCAAACCACAGGCTTTGTGGTCCAGCCAAACAAAGCGGTGGTTGGTGCTAACGCATTTGCCCACGCATCTGGCATTCACCAGGACGGCGTGCTCAAAGCGCGAGACACTTACGAGATCATGCGAGCTGAAGACGTGGGCTGGTCAGCCAACAAAATCGTCCTTGGCAAGCTCAGTGGCCGTAACGCCTTCAAGCAGCGTTTGCAAGATTTGGGCGTGGCGATGGAAAGCGAAGCCGATACCAACAGCGCGTTTGCCAAATTCAAAGAGCTGGCCGACCGCAAGAGCGAAATTTTTGACGAGGATATATTGGCGCTGGTGAGTGATGAAAGTGTCATCCACGCAATGGAGCAATATGGTTTTGTGTCTTTGTCGCAGCACAGCGAAACTGGCGAACGCCCGCAAGCCAGCGTGGTATTTACGGTGCTAGGCATCGAAGTTAAAGGTCAGTCAGACGGCAACGGTCCGGTGGATGCATCCCTCAAGGCCATTGAGTCACACGTCAAAAGCGGTGCTGAAATGGTGCTTTACTCAGTAAACGCCATAAGCGGTTCAACCGAAAGCCAAGGAGAGGTAACAGTTCGTTTGCAAAATAGCGGGCGGGTGGTCAATGGCGTGGGTTCGGATCCAGACATTGTGGTGGCTTCCGCCAAGGCTTATTTGAGCGCGCTCAATAAATTACAAAGTAAAGCTGATCGGGTTGCGGCTCAGGGTTAAGAGAACAGTCAAATTTAATTAGTTATTAAATTCAACGAATTAAAGTAGTTCTAAGCCTTTTGTTGATTCAAGATCTTTTTAA
>JBBAPP010000124.1:0-7239 GCA_040400775.1 Polaromonas sp.
CGTCATCGCGAGCACTATTCCCGTCATCGCGAGCACTATTCCCGTCATCGCGAGCGGAGCGCGGCGATCCATGGCTTATGTATTTCAACCCCGAGAACTTCTCCAGCACCGGCACGCAGTCTTCTTCGGTGCAGCCGGGGTAGACGGTGGACTCGTAAATAACGATGTCGCCGGGCTTGAGCACCTTGCCCACGGTTTCGCTGGCTTTGATGAGTGGTGTGAGGTCGGGTTGCTTGTGCTCGTTGATAGGCGTGGGCACGGTAATGATGTACAGGTTGCAGCCCAGCAGGTCATTTGCGTGGCTACTAAAGCGCAGGTGGCTGGCCGCTTGCAGTTCTTCAGGCTCGGTCTCGCGCGTGACGTCGCAGCCTGCCTGGAGCTCGGCCAGGCGTTTGGGGTTGATGTCAAAGCCCAGCACGCTGCGCTGTTTGCCAAACGCCACCGCCAGCGGCAGGCCAACATAGCCCAGGCCGATGATGGCGATTTTGAGGTCTTGTAAGCAGTTCAAAGAGAAGCCTTGGTCGATGGGATGGATTGCCGCGCTTCGCTCGCAATGACGGGTCTCAGCGTTCGGGCGCTGAAGCACCAGCGGAACTGGGTCAAGCGGGCGTAGCCGGCGGCGTAGGCAAAGCTGACGCTGGCAAAGCCCAAGACCAGCATGGGTGTGTTGTGGGCAAAAACCACAGCCCAGGCTGCGGGCATGGCCACAAACAGCCAGCAGATCGGGCTGGTCAAGCTGTTTTGCAAAGTGGCTGATAGCTTGGGCAGGTACTGGCGCACGATGCGGCGGTGTACCAAGTGGTGCAGGTGCAACCGGTCGGGCTGGCCCGGATGCTGGCCGCTGCGGTTGCGGCGGCGGCGCACCGAGAAGGCGACTTCCAGTACCGGGTAGGCGCAAACCAACAGGGTGGCCCAGGCGTTGATGTCGCTATGGCGCATGGGCAGTATGACGGCCATCCAGGCCAGCACAAAGCCCAGCAGGTAGGCCCCGCCGTCGCCCAAAAACAGCTTGCCCATGGGCCAGTTGATGACGCCAAAGCCGAGCGCGGTGGCGGCGCTCATAAAACAAACCGCCGACAAGGGAGCGTCGCCGACGCGCAGTGCGATCAAGCCAACGGCGCCCAGCATGATGACCACGGCACCGCTGGCCAAGCCGTTAAAGCCGTCAATGATGTTGATGGCGTTGGCGACACCGCCGACGGCAAAGGCCGTGAACAACACGGCCACAAAGCTGACGCTGAGCAGCCAGTCGAGTGGCATGACACCGGTGTCTTGCATGGCGATGCCGGTCAGCCACCACGCCACTACGCCGCTGAACATGGTGGCCAGCAGGCGTGCCAGCACGCTGACTTTTTTGCTGATGTCTTCAAGCAAGCCAAAGGCAAACGCTGGGATACCGGCCAGCAGCAGGGTGTCGAAAATATCCCGCACAAGGGGTTCGGCCAGCAGCCATGCCGCCACCAGCCCGCACACAATGGCCACGCCGCCAATCCGCGGTCTGGGCTCGGTGTGTTGCTTTTGCACGCCTTGCGTGCTGTCAAAGCTAAAGCGGCCGTGCCAGCGCTGGGTCAGCACCAAGCCGGCGCTGGCCAGCAGGGTAACGGCAAAGATGATCCAGAAGTTGTAAGCGGCCATGTGACGCGTCCTTAGTTTTGGGGCGACTTGCCGTAGGTGCCGTACTTGTAGGGCGTATAGCGGTAGCTTTTGTATTTGTAGCCATTGCCGCTGCTGTCGCCATAGCGGCGTTGGTGGATATTGACGTCGTTGTAAATAACGCCGCGCACCGCTGAGCCTGACTGGGTCAGGCGTTTGCTGGCCTCTTGCAACTCGCCCAGGGTGGTGACGCCTTCACGGGCCAGCAAGAAGACAGTGCCGGCGGCGGGCGCCAAGACTTGCGTGTCAGACACCGCCAGCACCGGCGGGGTGTCTATCAGCACCACGTCGTACAGGTCCGACAAGGCTTGCAGCAGCTGCCGGGTGGCAGGCGACATCAGCAGCTCGGCCGGGTTGGGTGGCAAGGTGCCGGTGGTGATGATGTCTAGCAGCGGTGCTACGTTTTTATGCAGCACCTGCCCAAGGGTCTGGCTGCCGATGATCAGCTCACTCAGGCCATAGCCGCGTGCCACGTTGAATGCTTTGTGGATATGGCCTTTACGCATGTCGGCGTCAATCAGCAGCACGCGCCTGCCGCCGGCACTGAGCACGGCTGCAAAATTGGCACTGATGAATGATTTGCCAAGGCTTTGCGTGGGGCCTGTTAGCAGCACCAGTTTGTTGGGCGCGTCGAGCATGGCAAACTGCAATGCGGTGCGCAGGCTGCGCAGGCTCTCTATGCTTGGGTCTTCAGGTGCGTGTTGGGCCAGCAGCGGGGTGCTGCTGGCCGACGCTTTGGCCTGGCTGCTTAATAGGCCCTGTGCGCGTGAATGCGGTACGGTGGCAAAGACACTCATACCCAGGTATTGCTCGATCTCGTCCGGGTTGAAAATGCTGGCGCGCAGGTTATTGCGTAGAAAGGCCGCAGCAAGGCCGACCAGCAGGCCGATCAAGAACGCCAGTGCCAGCACCTTTGCGCGCTCGGGTTTGACCGCATCCTTGGGCACCACGGCGGCGTCGACCAGGCGCACGTTGCCAATCTTGCCCTCTTTGACCAGGCGCAGCTGCTGAAAGCTGTTGAGCAGGCTGATGTAAAGATCGTTATTGACTTTGACGTCGCGGGTCAGGCGCAGCAGGTCTTGCTCGAGATTGGGCAAGGTTTTAACCCGGCCGTCGATGCTGCTGAGTTGCCTGCCCAGCTCTTTGAGTTGGGCGTCCACCACCTCCAGGCTGGGGTGCAGCGCGGTGTAACGGGCTGCAAGCTCTTTGCGCTTTTGCTGCAGATCCAGCAGTTTGACGCGCAGGCTGGTGGTCTGGTCGAGCATGAGCTTGGCTTCGCTGCCCAGGTCAAAAATGCCACTTTTGTTGCGGAACTGGTTATAGCTAAGCTCGGAGGTCTCCAGCTCTTTGCGCAGCTGCGGCAGTTGGGTGTTTAAAAAGGCGATGGACTTTTCAGCCTCGGCGCCTTTGCGCTCAACGTTTTGGCGCACGTAGATAGCGCCAATTTCATTCAAGATGGCGGCGATGCGGACTGGGTCTGGGCCTTCAAGCGAAATTTTAAGAACGCCTGATTGCCGGCCAGCCTCGCTGATTTTTAGCGCCGCTTGCAGCCTTTCGGTGACCACCAGAGAAGAGGCGCGCTTGATGTAAAACTCAGCGCCGGGTTGACCCACCGCGCTGGTTACCAAAAGCGTAGCCGTTTGCATCATGTGCGTAAAGGCTAGCGGCTGGCCCACCAGGCCTTGCCCCAAGTTGTCGCCGTTTGGTGCGCGCAGCTCGTAACCCTGGGCTGTCAAGACGACGCTGTAGCGCTGGCCTTCAAGTGCCGTTGGTACTTGCAGGGAGGACACCTCGAGCGCTTCAGTGCCGTAGACGTAGCCGTAGCCACTTAGGCCCATCAGCCCTGGCTGGGCCGGTGCGTTGGCCCGGCGTGACAGCCATTGCCCCAAAATGGGCAGGTATTTGGGGCTGACGCTGAGGTCAAGTCGCAAGTTGCTGACGGCTTGGCCTATCACCAGGCGCGAGCGAAGGATCTCGATCTCGGCTGAGGCGGGGGACTTGAGGTCAAAGACGTTGCTGCCGTTCGGCAGCAAGCCGCCCAGGCCGCCGCTGTTGGCGTCTTCGATCTGTATCAGTGTGTTGGCTTCAAAAATGGGCGTGTCTATACGGCCGTAGATGGCGCCAAAGATAGTGACCGCCGTGGTGACAACGGCAATTAACAGGCGCTGCTCGATGACGACATCGACCAGGCTCCAGAGGTTGATTCTGTCGTCGTCGGCACGGGCTGCGGCTTGCTGCGGCAGTGTGGCGTTTTGCGGGAGTGGATTCATGCGGTTGGGTCGGTCGAGTTAGCGCAGCTGGCGGATACGCGGAATCCAGTCAGTGACGCCTTGGGCGATGGCCGCGTAGGCGGTCTGAAAGGCTTGGATGGGTTGTTGGTAGGGGTCGGCAATGTCAAAACTGCCAAACAGACCAAGGCTGAAGACCTTGCCGCAGACCACGGGAAATTGCTGCTCAAGCTGGCTTTTGTGGGCTTGCTCCATGACCAGGATCAGCTCGACTTGCTGGCACAACCAGTGGCTGACTTGCTGCGCCCGGTGGCTACGCAGATCCAGCCCATGCGCCGCGCCGACCTTGATCGCCAGCGGGTCGGCCGGGTTACCCACCAGCGCCTTGAAACCGGCTGAGCAAATCGTGTAGTCAGGCAGCTCGCGCGCCAGCAAGGCTTCTGCCAGCGGGCTGCGGCAAATGTTGCCAACGCACAGGATCATGACGCTAACCATTATTGATTCGGCCCGATGGTGTATCTATTTCCGTTCGGGTTGAGCCCTTCGACGGGCTCAGGACAGGCTTGGTCGAAACCCTTTGACAAGCTCAGGGCGAACGGTTCAGAGTGCATAAGGCCGGCCCATTAGTTGAGAGCGTTGCCGACGCCGCGCGTGGTGGTCACCGCCAGCGCGCTTGGCAGCATCAGGGTGATGACGCGGTTCCAGCGGACCAACGGCACAGGGTCGACATAAATAACGTCGCGGGCGCGCAGTGCAAAGCCTTCTGCCAATGCAAAGGCGGTGGGCGTACTGCCGTCGAGGTGGTAAATCTCGGGCTCAAAGGTGTTGGCTGCGCGAATAATAAAAATCTGTCGCGGGTCGCCTGAGTTGGGGTTGACGCCGCCAGCCTCACCCAGCGCTTCGTTCAGGCTGAGCCGGCCATTGCGCAGGGTTTGGGTCGAGGGGCGCAGTACTTCGCCCATGACAAAGACTTTTGATTCTTCACGGTTGGGGACGTTGACCAAGTCGCCGCTGCTGAGCAAGATCTTGGCGGGGTTGATGCCGAGTGCGGTGAGTTGCGGCAGGTTGACCACGACTGTGTTGCCGTTGCGGGTGATGGCCACAGCCGAGCGGTCGGCCAGCGCGGTAAAGCCACCGGCGCGGCCAATCGCCTCAGGCAGTGTCATGGGAATGTCGTTCAGGGCTTGCAGGCCAGGTGAGCGGAATTCACCATCCAGGTAAACCCGGCCACTGCGGTAAGACTGAACGCGTAGGGTGACTTCTGGGTCCTTGATGAATTTGGCTAAGCGCTGCGTGAAGAGCTCGCGCGCTTGGTATTCTGTGAGGCTCAGGAGGTTGACTCCTGCCATGTACGGAAACTGCACAAAGCCCTGCTGGCTGACGCTCAGACCATCAGGAATAGCCAATTCGGGGTGACTCCAGACGATGACATTGAGCATGTCGCCAGCGCCGATACGGTAGGTTTTTGGCAGGTCAAAGAGTTGCTGGACGTCTTGCCCGATGGCGACGGTAGCTTCAGCACGTTGCTGGCGAATCAGGTCGGGCGTGATGGCGGTGAGACGGCCGGCGGGCGGCGCGTCCTGGGCCGAGGCGCTAGCCTCTTTTTGCAGGGAGCTGCCAATGTACATGCCGGGGGCAAAAGCACAACCGCCCAGGGCAAGGGTAAGGGTAAGGGCTAGCGCTGTGGCGACGGCCAAAGCCATAGACCGGCGCAAGCGTGAGCGGCTGTATACGGGAGCTGGATTGATGTTGTACATGTATCAGTGGGCTTTGCTGGAGCCGCCAAAACGGCGGTCACAGTTGGCGTGCCAGGTGATTGCGCGGTCAAGCTCTTGGGTGGTGAAGTCTGGCCACAGCACATCGCTAAAAAAGAGCTCGGAGTAGGCCGTTTGCCAAAGAACAAAGTTGCTTAAACGGGACTCGCCGCCGGAGCGGATCAGCAGGTCAGGGTCAGGCGCATGGGCCAGCGCCAAATAAAGACTGAGGTTTTCTCCGTCCATCGCGTCGACAGATTTGTCTGGGTGGGCGGTTTGCCAACGCTTGACAGCCTGCAGCACATCCCAGCGGCCACCGTAGTTGGCGGCGATGGTCAGCGTGAGGGTGGTGTTTTGCACGGTTTTAGCCTGTGCGTCGCGAATCAGGGCTTGGATCTGCGGGCTGAATTTAGAGGTGTCACCAATCACCATCAGGCGTACGCCTTTGGCGTTCATGCCTTTGACTTCTTTTTGCAGGTAAAGCGCCAACAAGCCCATCAGACTGGAGACCTCTTCGACTGGGCGGCTCCAGTTTTCAGTGCTGAAGGCAAACAAAGTGAGAAACCGCACACCACGGTCTGCGCAGGCCTTAACCAGGTTGCGCACCCGACGCGCACCGCTGGCATGGCCTAAAGCAACCGGCAAGCCACGGCTCTTGGCCCAACGGCGGTTGCCATCCATGATGACTGCGATGTGTTGTGGCGCCTGTAAAAGACCCCGTGACTGGACTGCTTGCAAGGTAAGCCTTAGTAGTAGGGCGTGTGCTTAGGCGCTGCTGGTGCGACAAAAGTGATGGACCGGCAGTGGTGCCAAGCCTGAAGCTGCAACATTCGCCGGGTCAAATTGCTAAGAGGTGTCATGGTTAAAAATAGCTGATGTAACGTTGTAAGTAGATGTTTATCTTACCCTGAGTTACATATTAAAGATTAAATAAAGTTACAAATTATTGTGTTTTTTAAGAAAAATATACAGCTGGTGAGAGTGTTTTTAATAAATATCGTTATAAATCAACAATTTACAGAAAATATCAGCGTACGGATTGAATTCAGGTGTTTTTAAAATGTAACCATATTTTGCGCAGCGTCTTACATTTTCGTGGGCGTTATGACGACATAACGCTCGCTAGGTCTGTGTTATGCGGTAACCCTTGGCACCCGCTGTAGCGCCGAAACCCAAGCCAAGACCAGGGCTGCGCCATGCCTGCGTGCTCAGAGGCAAAAGCCATGATGGGTGTTGCGCGTCACCCCGCGTGCACGCTGATCAGCCAGCTGCTGGCGGGCGACAGGTGTGAGGCGTTGGCCGAAGTGACCTAAAAGCAGCCGTTGGCTGCGCCTGCGGGCGCCTGGCGTGGTGCAATCGGGTGCATAGCCTTGCTACCCAATGGAAGAGCGACTAAAACAGAAAAAAGTGCGTAGCCATGCACGCTGTAAAGTGCTTGCCAGCGGTCAGCTGCTGTTTGTAGGTGTTAAATAACGCATGTCATGGCGAGTCCATGCGAAGCTTTTCTAATACTGCGGTCGCAGCAAGCCATCGAGCGCCTGAAACATCGCCTGCCGTGCCTGGCTGATGATTTGGCCGCGCCACAGGTCGGTGTCGGTGTAAAA
>JBBAPP010000125.1:0-7213 GCA_040400775.1 Polaromonas sp.
TAAACCTGGGCACCACCAGGCACGAGGCCGGTGATATTGGTCCGCAAAGCCGCTGGATTGTTGTACTGACCCAGATGCACGTGCGTGGCGGTTTCAATCGCTCGCAGCTGTAATTGCTCGGCCAATTTTTTCTTCTCAGCCTCAGTGCTCGCCTGGGCGAACTTCACCTTGAGCGCTTCAATGGTCGCATCATCCTGCCAGCCAAACCAGCCTTTGTCGCCGGTGGTATTGAGCATGGCCATGGTCAGCGGATTCTGGATATCCCCGGCCGTCCAGGCTGTCATGAAGGCATTCCATCCGCCCTTATCCGGTGCATCCTTCTTGGCACGGCGTGCCAACAGCGTGGCCCAGTCAGACTGTTGCATGTCCACCTTGAAGCCAGCAGCTTCCAGCTGCTGCTTCGCCACCAGTGGCAGCTTGGCAATCGATGCCAAATCGGTAGGTCGCATCAAGACGATGGGTTCGCCCTTGTAGCCGGCGTCGGCCAGCATCTGTTTGGCTTTGACCGGATTCGCCATGCCGGTGTAAATACCGGTGTTGTCGCTGGCGTAGGGCGTGCCGCATGGGAAGATACTCTTGCAGAACTTGTACATACCGGGCGCGCCCACCTGCGTTTTCAAAAAAGCCTCCTGGCCCATGGCGACCATGGCCGCCTGCCGGATCTTCACATTGTCAAACGGTGCGTGCAGGTGATTGAAGCGGAAGATGTACTGCAGACCAGCCGGCTGGGCATCAACAATCTGCACATCCTTGGCGGCTTTGAGCGAGGCGTACTGCTCAAAAGCGGGTTGCTCGATGATGTCGACCTCGCCCGCAATTAAGGCGTTGAACTGGGTCTGTGGATCGCGGATGATGACCCACTCGACCCGGTCCAGGTAAACGATTTTGCCGCCGGTGGTGCCGTTAGGGGCTTCAACGCGCGGCTTGTACTTTTCGTTTTTGACATACACCAGGCGCTCACCCGGCTTGTACTCCCCAGTGACAAACTTGTACGGGCCAGAGCCGATGTTTTCCTTGATCTGCTCGCTGCCCGGTGTCACGGCAATCCGGGCCGGCATGATAAAAGGCACGTTGGACGAGGGCTTGCCGAGCGCCTCCAGCATCACGCCAAAAGGTTGCTTGAATTTGAGGACAAACGTCTTCGCATCGGGCGTCTCATAGCTGTCCAGGCTTTTGGCCATGACACCGCCAAAGCTGTCGCGGCTGGCCCAGCGCTTGAGCGACGCCACCACGTCCTCACTGGTGACCGGCTTTCCGTCGTGGAATTCAAGGCCGTCACGCAGGGCGAAGGTCCAGACCTTGTTGTCTTTGGATGCGCTGAAGGTGTCGACCATCTGCGGTTTGACGCGACCTTCCAGGTCGGTGCCAAACAAAGTGTCGTAAATCATGTAGCCGTGGTTCCGCGTCACAAACGCGGTAGTCCAGACCGGGTCCAGGATGGTGATGTTGGCATGCGGTACCACCTTCAAGGTTTTGGTCTGGGCTTGCGCAGCGAGCGGCCACAGCATGCCCGAAATTAACACCATCGAGCCGGCCAGGGCAAAAAGGGAACGACGTTGCATGACAAATTTCCTTTAGGGCAAAAGTGGCAAAATTCAATTAAAAATTACAAAGCCATGACGAAATACTACAACACTTAGCGCGCAATATTCAAGCCATAGCGTTTTAAAAAACACATGACCTCAAAAAACCCTGTCACCGATTGGTCAGCAACAGAACTATCACTGGCCATACACGCACGCGAGGTGTCGTGCCGCGAAGTGATGCATGCCTACCTGGACCGTATCGCGTTGGTCAACCCGGTTCACAACGCGCTGGTCAACCTGCAGGACCCCAATCGCCTGCTGGCGCAAGCCGACGAGCGTGACGCACAACTGGCACCCGGCAAGGCGTCCACCGGCAGCATGGGCTGGATGCACGGCATGCCACAAGCCATCAAGGACATGGCCCCGGTCAAGGGACTTCCCACCACCATGGGATCAACGCTGCTGCGCAACTCAGTCGCCCAGGAAGATGGCTTGATGGCGGCGCGAATGAAGGCCGCAGGTTGCATCGTGATCGGCAAATCGAACACGCCGGAATTCGGGCTCGGCTCACATACCTTCAATGACGTTTTTGGTGTGACCCGCAACGCCTACGATGTCAGCAAAAGCGCTGGCGGGAGCAGCGGCGGTGCCGCCGTCGCCCTTGCCACCCGCATGCTGCCGGTAGCCGACGGCAGCGACTTCATGGGTAGCCTGCGCAACCCGGCGGCCTGGAACAATGTGTTCGGCCTGCGGCCCAGCCAAGGCCGCGTGCCGATGTGGCCTGCAGCCGATGTCTACCTGAGCCAGTTGGGCACCGAAGGCCCGATGGGTCGCACGGTCAAAGACGTTGCCATGCTGCTCAGTGTCCAGGCCGGATGGGACGCGCGTTCGCCGCTGTCAATTGCGCAGGACGGCAGCGCGTTTTTGACACTGCCACCGCTGGACACCAAAACCACACGCATTGGCTGGCTCGCAGACCTGGATGGCTACCTGCCGATGGCGCCCGGCATTCTGGACACCTGCCAGAACGGGCTGAAGCGACTCGCGCATCTGGGCTGCACCGTTGAGCCCACCACCCTGGGCATGCCTGCCGAGCGCGTCTGGCAAAGCTGGCTGGTGTGGCGTCGCGCCTTGGTCGCTGCCCGTATTGCACCGTTTCTGGTGCAAGCCGATAACCGCCACAAAATCAAGCCCGAAGCTTTGTGGGAGTACGACCAGGCGCAAGGCCTGAGCGCTGCCGATTTTTTGGCGGCCAGCGCGCAGCGCAGCAGCTTCTACCAGCACATGCTGGGCTTGCTGGAGCGTTACGATTTTCTGGTTCTGCCAGCAGCGCAGGTGTGGCCGTTCGACGCTAGCGAGCGTTGGCCAACAACCATCAACGGCCGCAGCATGGACAGCTACCACCGGTGGATGGAAGTGGTTATTTACGCGACTTTTGCGGGCTTGCCATGTATCAGCGTGCCAACCGGCTTCAATGAACAGGGCCTGCCCATGGGTTTGCAACTGATCGGCAAGCCCCAGGCCGACCTGGCCGTATTGCAATTGGCGCAGGCTTACGAAAGCGTGGCGCAGGACATTCTTCAGATCACCCCGGGCCAACAAGCGCGCTGAATCGCTGCCATTTTGTTGTCCTTGCTGCGCTTGGCCATGGCATGGAACAAGTGTTAAGTCACCGTGCGGTCGGCGCAACCGGGGCGCCCGGCGCTCTGTTTGTCGGTCTGGCCTTCGACGGCCAGCTCCAGGCATTTCGGCTCAGGATGAACCGATCGGTTGAACAATGTTGGCTTTAAACCAGTTCTTTGGTCGTCACTTTTTCGGGCGCTTGGTTGCCGTGCACCAGGCTCAGGGCAGCCAAGGCCATGATTTTGGCGCTGTCCACCAGCTCCTGAATGCCCACATATTCATCCGGCTGGTGGGCCAGATCGAGGATTCCGGGGCCGTAGGCAATACAGGCGTCCAGCTTGCCAGTGCGCACAATGTGTTTCTGGTCGTAGGTGCCAGGGCTGGATATGTAGCTTGCTTCGCGTCCCAGCACCCGGGCAATGGCGCGGGCAGTGGCCAGCACCACCGGCGCATCTTTGGGCGTGGCGGTCGGCACAAAACCCATGATGTCCCGGATGCCGTAATCAAAGCCGGGCCGGCTTCGCTTGAGCTCTTCCAGCATGGCCACTATTTCAGCTTTGACCGCTGCCAGGTTTTCTTCGGCGATAAAGCGCCGGTCCAACACAGCGCGGCAAGAATGCGACACCACAGGCGCGGGCAGGTCGCCAGTCGGCCGACCATAAGCGTCCAGCGAAAAAAACTGCTCGCGCTGGCCGCCATGCAGGCTGTTGATATTCAGGGTACTGACCCGCGCACCCGGCGGCTCCACCGGCTCGGCGGTGTGGCGCGCCGACAGGCGCGGCTGCAGTTGGGTTTCCAGCAAATGGATAAACGCACCCATGTGGTTGATGGCGCTGTCGCCTAAAAAAGGCATGGAGCCATGGGCAATTCGCCCCAGGGTCTCCACCTCAGCCCACCACACACCCCGATGACCCAGACAGATGCGGTCTACGCCGAGTGGTTCTGGAATGATCACATGGTGCACCCGCGGTTTTGTGAAGTAGCCACGCTCAGCCAAGTACCCTACCCCAGAAAAACCACCCGACTCCTCATCCACCGTTCCGGAAATTTCCAGCGCACCAGAAAATGGCAGGCCTTCTTCCAAAATCGCTTCGCAGGCGATCACGCTGGATGCCAGCCCACCTTTCATATCACAAGTCCCGCGGCCATAGACCCGAGCGTCCCTGATCTCTGCGCCAAAAGGCTCGGTGGTCCAGCCGGGCCCCGCCTCGACCACGTCAATGTGGCTGTTGAAGTGCACGCACTCGCCGCCACTGTTGCCCTCATAGCGCGCTACCACGTTGATTCGTGGATGGGAATCACGGTCGCCTGGTGCGCCTTCTGCACGGATGTATTCGACTGCAAAACCGCGCTTGCGCAGGCGCTCTCCGAGCAGGCGGGCGCATGCTTCGTATGCGTCACCAGGCGGATTGATGGTTGGAATGCGGACCAAGGCTTGTGTCAGCGCCACCACCTCATCACGTTTGGATTCAATGCGTTTAAGCAGGCTGTCGTTGTTCATCACAACAGTTTATGTGAACCCTGCGTTCCTGTCTTTTTGCCGCGTCAGGCGGCCTGATCGGCGCGTCCTCGGTAGCGAGAACCCGATCAGGCGGATGTACCCACTGCACAGCGAGCACAGCAGCAAAAAAATGCGTACATGCAGGCCACCAGCGCGACCTACTAGGAGCGCACCAGGCGCTCGCAAAGGAAGCGCCCAACAACCCAAGGTAGGCGCAAGATTTTTTGCCTAAAGCCATACCCATATTGAGCCGTATGACTGGTGTGATCATAAGCGGCGCGCAGTTTTCTCAGCTTAAGTGCGCGCCAAAGCCTACATGTAAACTGCTTGAACAGCTACTATAAGAATAGCGTCAAGACAAGCTAAAAAGTTTACAAAGGCAGCACCAAGCGCAAACCAACCGTATAGTTCCGGCCCGGCGCTGGTTCGTAAAACTGCGACGCAGCCTGGTTCACGATAACGGAACCGACATAACGATTGTTGGCGGCGTTGTCTACCCGTGCTGAAGTGGTGAGCACGCCGGAGCCAATCGCCCAGCCGTAGCTCGCCTTGACGGCAAGGGTGTTGTAACCGTCGGCAGTGGCGGTGTTGGTGTCATTGGCATACAACCTGCCCGCGGAGGTCAGCTCAATGCCCGCTTGCGCCCCGAGTTTTGAAGCTATGTTGCGTTTGGCAGTACTGTCGTCCATGGTCTTGCTGCTCCACAGCAATTCCGAGAAGACAAAGCTTTGCGGGATGCCGGGGATTTTGTTGCCTGCATCAATATTGGTGGTACCGGTCACAAAAGCTTGTGAAAACCGCGCATTGGTTTGCGAGGCAGCCAAGGTGGCGCGTACATTGGCCATCAACAAAGTGTTGCCAGACAGTTCCCAGCCCGTGCGTTTGGTACCGGGTGCGTTTTTAAAGGTGGAATTGCCGCCCGTGTTGCTGGCAACCACGATCTCGTCTGTGGAATCGATCTGGAACAGGGTCAAGTCCAAGCGCGTCTTGGCATGTGGCAACCACTTGGCACCGATTTCGTAATGCTTGCTTTTGGAAGCGTTGATGCTGGTGTTGAAAGCTGGGGTAGCAGCGCCTTTGTAGGCCACTTCAGCCAAGGTGGGGCTTTCAAAGCCGCGGCCATAGTTGGCGTACAGGTTCAAGCTGTCATTCGCATGGTAGGTCACGCCCAGCACGGGGCTGGTGGCTTTGTAATGGGTCGAGCCTGAGCCGTCGCCATCAGTGAGGTAATTGTCACTGCTTTTGAAACTTACCGAGCTGTAGCGCAGCCCGCCAATCAGTGAAATTTGTTCAGACACCAAGACCGTTGCCTGCGCAAACAGGTCGCTGTTGCTGGCCTGATTATTTTCGTTGCGCGTGGTGGTGGTTTTTTCGCCCGATGCTGCACCGCCACCTTGGCGCGTTTCTTTGGAGCGGTCAAATTCATAGCCAACTACCCAAGTTACCGGGGTGGTACCGATTTTTGACAACGCGTTGTACTGCAACCCAGCGCCAGAATAATTACGCTCTAAGCCAACCCACGCACCTGTTGCAGAAGATGCAGCCGTTTGGTATTGGAGGTTGTCACGTGTGCCTGCATACAAGCGTGCTGTAAGGGAACGGTCAGCGTCTAAATTATGTTTGATCGATGTACCGAGTTGGTTTTGGACCACAATTTTGCGGGCCTTGCGGGCAATGGCGTTGGTTCCCGCCTGCGTCGGGTCGGCTGCCAGTTGCGCAGCGGTTAAGCCGGTTGGGTCGAGCGCCAATGGCATGTCAAATTGATTGAAAACGACGTTGACTTTTGTGTCGCTGCCAGCATCAAAGCTCAGCTTGCCGTTGAGTTGATTGCGTTCCGTTTTGCTATTGGCTCTGAAGCCATCGGTTTTGAAGGTGTTGTAATCCAGCACCAAGCCATAGTTGCCGACCTTGCCCGCGTATTGCAAGTTGGTGCGCAGCATACCGTAGGAGCCGCTGTAGAGCTGTGCACCAATATCAGGCTGCTCGGGTGCTTCGCGGGTGAAAGCTTGAATCACACCACCTGCAGAGTTGCCGTACAGCTGTGCCAATGGGCCGCGTAGCACCTCGATGCGCTCGGTTGATGTAAGGCTGATAGATGAGCCTTGGCCTTGTCCATCTGGCGTGGTGGCTGGAATGCCGTCCACCAGCAAGCGAATGCCGCGAATGCCAAAGGCAGAGCGCGCCCCAAAGCCGCGAATCGACACTTGCAAATCTTGGGCATAGTTTTGGCGATTCAAAATGGTTAAGCCAGGCACGCGGTTGAGTGACTCAGACAAATTAACTTGCGGGCCCGCATTTTGAATAGTCTCCGCATCTATCGCAACCACAGCTGCTGGCGCATCAAAACTGCGCTGTTCAGCACGTGATGCAGAAACCACAACAGGGGATAGGGTTTGAGCTAAAACAGTGGTGTTACAAGCTGCCAGGATCGCCAAAGTCATCGACGATTGAAGTGACAAATTGTTAATTGTACGTAATTTTAAAACGTTCATAAATTTTCTAAATCGATAAATTTATCACGAAATAGCCTCGCAGCTGACGCTATGGTGACTAAGCAAGAGGA
>JBBAPP010000126.1:0-7193 GCA_040400775.1 Polaromonas sp.
CTCCAGGCTTTGACCCGCGCCGACAAATCAGTGCCGTAACGGGCAAAGTCGGTGCGGTCTGGCAGCTTGGCATTTGGCAGGGTTTTGACCCAATCCGGGTTGGGCGCGAGTAGCACCATGTTGTCTAAAAACGGCGTCGCCTTGTGCCGCCACTTCAAAGCTTTGTCGAGCCAGCCGGGAACCACTGATTTTTGAAAATGCGGATACAGAACCAGCCCTTTTGATGCCGCCGGATAGTTCAGGTGCAAGTGGTAGTCGGTGATGCCGCCATCCCAATACGCTCCGGGCGGCGCACCGGGAATGTCACGAACCGAGCGCAGCATGAACGGTATCGAACAACTGGCCTGCAACGCGGGACTGAAGTTGGCCTGCGTCAAATCAATCTGGCGGGTTCGGTAGTCGCGTGCATCAAACGGCAGCGCAGCCTTTTGGCTTGAAAACACCACCCGCTCCAGCCAGGCGCCCATGGCTTTACGGTGCACGCCGTTGCTTAAAAAAGCGCCAAGGTAACCAAGGGGTGTAGCCAGTTTGCGCTCCCGCCGCAAAATGTGCCGCCCGCGCGAGGTAAAAATATGCAGCTTAAAGCGCGGGTGGCTCAGCACATCAGCCACCTTGCCCGCGTAAAAGCTGGCCAGATTGCGGCCAAAGTCCTCGCTCACGGTGTCGGCAGATGGAGACTTTTCACCCGGTTTGGCGGCGTAGTCTTGCCGAATGTAGTCATGCTCCAGTTGTGCAAACCCCGCTACCGGGTTATTCAGGCAAGCGGTTGCCATGCGCCAAGCACCAATTGACGCACCAACCAGATGCACAGCATGGCTGGACTGTGCCAGCCAGTCACCAAAAATAAACCGGTCCAGCGGGCCAAGAATCAACCCCTTCGGCCCGCCCGCCGCGCCTGGCACCACGCCAACGTCTTGCGGCTGCAAACCGTTTTGGGCAATATGCTGCATGGCTTTGGGGCCTGCGTAGATGCGGAGCGCTTGCATGCGTGAACTAGCGCTTCAACCCAGCCAACTTTCCAAACGCCGAAGCCATCGCCGATGGCGCAGCCTGCGGCGCATCTTGCCTGCTGCGGTTCTGCTGGTGATTGACACCGGGCCGGTGGCCTTCAAAACGGTTGTCGCGTGGCGAATCACGCCTGGCAGATGCCCCGGGCGACCCAGCCACATTGCCCAGCTTCATCGTCAACCCAATCCGCTTACGCGCCACATCAATTTCAGTCACCCTCACCTTCACAATGTCACCCGTCTTCACCACCTCACGCGCGTCGGTCGTGAACTTGTGGCTGAGCTGGCTGACGTGAACCAGGCCGTCCTGGTGCACCCCGATATCAATGAACGCGCCAAAGGCGGCGACGTTGCTGACGGTGCCCTCCAGTTCCATACCTTCACGCAGGTCTTTGATGTCTTCCACGCCGTCGTTGAAGCGCGCTACTTTAAAGCTTGGGCGCGGGTCGCGGCCGGGCTTTTCCAGCTCTAGCAAAATATCCTTGACGGTGATCACACCAAACTTGTCGTTGGCAAACAGCTCAGGTTTGAGGGTTTTGAGCATGTCGGTGCGGCCCATCAACTCGGCCACTGGCTTGCCAGTGTGCTGCATGATGTGCTCGACCACGGCGTAGGTTTCAGGATGCACGCCGGTCATATCCAGCGGATCGGTGCTGCCGCGTAAACGTAAAAAGCCGGCGCTTTGTTCAAAGGTTTTTGCGCCCAGGCCAGTTACTTTTAGCAGGTCGGCACGCGAGGCAAACGCGCCATTCGCATCGCGCCAGCGAACCACTGACTTGGCAACCGTCAGCGACAAGCCTGACACCCGCGCCAGCAGCGGCACACTGGCGGTGTTCAGGTCTACGCCGACGCTGTTCACGCAGTCTTCCACCACGCTGTCGAGGCTGCGCGCCAAGTCGCTTTGGTTTACGTCGTGCTGGTACTGGCCTACGCCGATGGATTTCGGGTCAATCTTGACAAGTTCTGCCAAGGGGTCTTGCAGGCGGCGGGCGATGCTGGCGGCACCGCGCAGGCTCACGTCGACGTCGGGCATTTCCTGGCTGGCGAACTCGCTGGCGGAGTAAACCGAAGCGCCAGCCTCGCTGACCACGACTTTTTCTACTATCAAATCAGGAGCTGCTTGCGCCCGTATTGATTGGTCTATAGCATCATTTGATGCATTTTTTGAGGCTTTTTGAAGCATTTTTATCAAATCTGCTGCCAATTTATCGGTCTCGCGGCTGGCCGTGCCGTTGCCGATGGCAATCAGGTTCACGCCATGTTTTTCGCACAGTTTGGTCAAGGTGTGCAGTGAGCCGTCCCAGTCCCTGCGCGGTTCGTGCGGAAAGACGGTGGCGGTTTCGACCAGCTTGCCGGTGCTGTCAACCACCGCCACCTTCACGCCGGTGCGTATCCCGGGGTCCAAGCCCATCACCACCCGCGGCCCAGCCGGTGCGGCCAGCAGCAGGTCGCGCAGGTTGTCGGCAAACACTTTAATCGCGACTTTTTCAGCGTCTTCTCGCAGCCGGGCGAACAGGTCACGCTCCAGCGACAAACTGAGTTTGACGCGCCACGCCCAGGCGACGCATTTGCGCAACAAGTCGTCAGCTGGACGGGCTTTGTGACTCCAACCCAGGTGCAGCGCAATTTTTCCCTCAGCCAAAGACACAGGCTGGCCCCCACGCTTGGCACTTTCGTGTCCTTCGCTGCCCCCCGAGGGGGCTAATTTTCCTTCGGTAGCGTGCCCAGCGGAAAATTGTGACCCTTTGAAGGGCGCATCGCCCAGCGGCAACTCAGGCAGCAGCAACTTGGCATCCAGAATCTCCAGCCCACGCCCCCTGAACACCGCCAGCGCCCGGTGCGACGGCACCCGGCCAATCGGCTCGTCATAGGCAAAATAATCCCGAAACTTGGCAATCTCCGGCGCGTTTTCGTCTTTGCCGGTGACAAGTTTTGCGCTGAACAGGCCGTCAGCCCAGAGCCAGCCACGCAGCATTTGCACCAGCGCAGCGTCTTCAGCCCAGCGCTCGCTCAAAATATCGCGTACGCCGTCCAGCACGGCTTGTGCGGTGGTGAAGTCATCGCCCTGCTCGTTTTTGTCAAGCTTCACATACGCCGCGGCTGTATCCAGCGGGATCAGCAAAGGATTGGCAAACAGCGCGTCAGCCAGCGGCTCAATGCCGGCCTCACGCGCAATCTGGCCTTTGGTGCGGCGCTTTTGCTTGTAGGGCAGGTACAGGTCTTCCAGGTCTTGCTTGGTGGCGGCCAACGCAATGGCAGCGCGCAGCTCAGGGCTGAGCTTGCCTTGGCTTTCAATGCTGCTCAGCACAGCGTCGCGACGGTCGGCCAGCTCACGCAGGTAACCCAAACGGTAGGCCAGTTCACGCAGTTGAATGTCGTCCAGCCCGCCGGTAGCTTCTTTGCGGTACCTGGCAATAAACGGCACGCTAGCGCCACCGTCCAGCAGTTCTACGGCGGTTTTAACCTGTTGGTCTTGAACTTTGATTTCTAACGCGATGTGATGAATGATGGAATGCATGGAGAGGTAATTTTTTACGCTGCGGACGCGCCAACTGGTGCTGCGGCTGGGCATTGTCCCATAGCAAATTCCGCTTGGGCTGCGCCATTGCGCCACCCAAAAAACTACCTGCAGGCGGTGCGCTGGCGCTGCGGGCCGGCACGCTGCTTGTCAATAGCCATGCCTGGCCTGTGTCATAGCGGTTTGACACATACTAGAAGTATGACCAAGACCTCACTCGACAAAGCCCACATCAAATTTTTGCTGCTTGAAGGCATTCACCCGTCTGCTGTCCAGCTGCTGCAGGCTGCAGGCTACACCAATATTGAAAGCCTCAGCGGTGCGCTGGAGGGCGCGGCACTGATGGCCAAAGTGGCGGACGCGCACTTCATTGGCATTCGCTCACGCACGCAGCTGACGGCTGAGGTGTTTGCGCAGGCCCACAAGCTGGCTGCTGTTGGCTGCTTTTGCATTGGCACCAACCAGGTTAATTTAGATGCCGCACGCGAAAAAGGCATTGCTGTGTTCAACGCGCCGTTTTCTAACACCCGCTCAGTGGCCGAGCTGGTGCTGGCCGAAGCCATTTTGCTGCTGCGCGGCATCCCTGAAAAAAGTGCCGTGGCGCACCGTGGCGGCTGGCAAAAGTCGGCCGACAACGCGTACGAAATTCGCGGCAAAACGCTGGGCATCATCGGCTACGGCTCGATTGGCACGCAGTTGTCAGTGCTGGCTGAAGGCTTGGGTATGCAGGTTATTTTTTATGACGTGGTGACCAAGCTGTCGCTCGGTAATGCCCGGCAAATACCCAGACTCCATGATTTGCTGGCGCAGTCAGATGTCGTCAGCCTGCACGTGCCCGAGCTGCCCAGCACGCAGTGGATGATAGGCGCAGCGCAAATTGCCGCGATGAAGCCTGGCAGCGTACTCATCAATGCCTCACGCGGCACGGTGGTGGAGATTGAGCCGCTGGCCCAGGCTCTCAAAGCCAAAAAATTATTGGGTGCGGCGATTGATGTATTCCCGACTGAGCCAAGTAGCAACAAAGAAGCTTTTGAATCGCCCCTGCGTGGCCTGGACAACGTGATTTTGACCCCGCACGTCGGCGGTTCAACCATGGAAGCGCAAGAAAACATTGGCATTGAAGTGGCTGAAAAGCTGGTCAAGTACTCCGACAACGGCACCTCTACCTCGTCGGTCAACTTCCCCGAAGTCGCCCTGCCCGCCCACCCTGGCAAGCACCGGCTACTACATATCCACCGCAACGTGCCGGGGGTACTTCAGCAAATCAATACCGTGTTTGGTGCCCACCAGATCAATATTGCGTCGCAGTACCTGCAAACCCACGGTGATATTGGCTATGTGGTGATTGACATTGATGCCGCGCATTCAGACGTAGCGCTGGCCAGCCTTGGCAAGGTGACGGGAACGATTAGAAGCCGGGTCTTGTTTTAAGGCTAGACGCAATCCAGTCTGTGCGCTAACGCACAGACTGAATAGGGCTTGTCAACGATGATGGTTCGCGTATAGAAAGCTACTTATCAGGTTCATGCCCCAAACTGCCAACACCACCACCCTGCTCGACGCCATAGCCAAGGCTGACGGCATCATTGAGGTTCGCCGCCAAGAGGCGCTGCTTAAAACCGGCGCTCTGCAAAACGCAATTTTGACCAGCGCCAATTTCTCGATCATTGCGACCGACGAAAAAGGCATCATCCAGCTGTTTAACGTCGGTGCCGAACTGATGCTGGGCTATGTGGCGGAAGAAGTGGTTAACAAAATCAACCCCAGCGACATCCATGACCCAGAAGAAGTCATGGCGCGCGCGCAAGCCTTGAGTCGGGAGCTTGAAACCACCATCACCCCTGGCTTTGAGGCGCTGGTGTTTAAAGCATCTCGCGGGATTGAAGATATTTACGAGCTGACCTACATCCGCAAAGATGGCAGCCGCTTTCCGGCGATTGTGTCGGTAACTGCGCTGCGGGATGACTACGGCAGCATCATTGGTTACCTGCTGATTGGTACCGACAATTCGGTGCGCAAGCGGGTCGAGCTGGCCTTGAAAGACGCCATGGCCGTGGCTGAAAAAGCCAATTTGGCGAAGTCGGATTTTTTGTCCAGCATGAGCCACGAACTGCGCACACCGCTCAGCGCGATTCTCGGATTTGCACAACTGATTGAATCGGGCAGTCCGCAGCCGACAGCCTCGCAAAAACGCAGCGTTGACCAAATCTTGCAAGCTGGCTGGTATTTGCTGGAGCTGATCAACGAGATCTTGGACCTGGCGCTGATTGAATCCGGCAAGCTGTCGCTGTCGCTAGAGCCCGTGTCCCTGCGCGAGGTGATGCAGGAGTGCGAAGCGATGGTGGAGGCACAGGCCGACAAACGCGGAATACGTGTGACGTTTCCGCACTTTGCCGAGCCCTGCTTTGTCAAGGCGGACCGCACGCGACTGAAACAGATTTTGATCAACCTGCTGTCCAATGCCATCAAGTACAACCGGCCTGACGGGTCGGTTATCTTGCGTTGTGTGCATCAAAACCAGACGCGGATTCGTATCTGTATTGAAGACACCGGCAAAGGTCTGTCGATTGACAAACTGTCTCAGTTGTTTCAGCCCTTTAACCGCCTGGGGCAGGAGGCCAATACCGAGCAAGGTACCGGCATTGGCCTGGTCATGACCAAGCGGCTGGCAGAGCTGATGGGCGGCGTGATAGGGGTTGAAAGTATGGTTGGTACAGGCAGTATTTTTTGGGTCGAATTGAACCTGACGACAGAATACAAACTGACACCGCAGACCATCGATGTTGTGCCGCTAACAAGAGGGCCAGCGCAGCCTAATACCCATACCCACACCCTGCTGTACGTTGAAGACAACCCAGCCAATTTACTGCTGGTTGAAAACCTCATGGAGCGCCGCCCCGACATTCGACTGCTAACGGCGCGTGACGGCTACAGCGGCGTGAGTCTGGCACAAACTGCGCAGCCTGACGTGATTTTGATGGACATCAACCTGCCCGGCATCAGCGGCATCAAGGCACTGGAACTGCTGCGCAGTGCCCCGGCAACCGCCCATATTCCGGTGGTGGCCTTGAGCGCCAATGCAATGCCGCGCGACATTCAAAAAGGTCTTGACGCAGGATTTTTCAGGTACCTCACCAAGCCCATAAAAATCGATGAATTCATGCAGACGCTGGACACTGTTTTGAACGACGCAAGCGCTACAAGCGCTGGCCCTAAAACTAAAAACTTATGAACCACGAATTCGATATTTACAGCGCCCGGATTTTAATCGTCGATGACCAGCCTGTTAATGTGGAGCTGCTGGAGCTACTGTTGGAAGATGCCGGCTACACGCAGGTCAGCAGCAGCATGGCACCGCAAACGGTTTGCGCCCTGCATGAAGCCGAGCCCTACGACTTGATCTTGCTGGACTTGAAGATGCCTGTGATGGACGGTTTTCAGGTGATGGAGGGCCTGAAAAAGAATCTCACAGACCGTTACCTGCCCGTCATAGTGTTGACAGCCGAGCCTGGCCACAAACTGCGTGCGCTGCAGGCCGGCGCCAAAGACTTCATCAGCAAGCCGTTTGATTTGGTTGAAGTCAAAATCCGCATCTACAACATGCTGGAGGTACGCATGCTGTACAAAAAGCTGGATGGCTACAGCAAACTGCTGGAGCTAGCAGTACG
>JBBAPP010000127.1:0-7184 GCA_040400775.1 Polaromonas sp.
CTCTAGCACGACAAGGCGAAGCAACAACGACACGGATGATTTAGAAATGGAATTAAATACCCGCAGGCGCTGATTGACGACTTGGATTGCCGTGCCTCGCGGGGCCTTGAGTGGGCGGCGGTGATGAGCCTGTCGCTGGGCCCCTGGGTGCGCAGCGGCAACGCCGTGCTGACCACAGGACCGACAGGGGTTGGTAAATCTTGGCTGGCCTGTGCGCTGGCCCAGCATGCATGCCGCCAAGGTCACAGCGCCTACTACCAGCGGATGCCCCGGCCAGCTGAAGAGCTGGGCATCCGGCACGCCAATGACACCTTTACCCGTTGGCGCGATCCACTGGAGAATACCGACGTGTTGCTGCTCGATGACTGGGGCATGGCGGGTATGAACAGCGCTACCGCCAAAGAGTGGTGCAAAATCTGACGCGCCGGGTTCACCCACTGGGCTTTCAACTTACACCACAGGGAATCACTTCAGCATGAAGTCCAAGATTCTATTTCTCAGGGCTGCTGGGGAAGTTTCTTAACCGGCTATGTCAGCCCGATGACGTTTGAGCAACGCTGGACAGCGGCCCAGCAGCAAGACAGGAAGTCCGCATAATCGTGGCTCAGGAGTACGGAAAACAGGGGCAAAATCACGAGCAAGCCGTCGCTGAAGTTGACCACCAAAAATCCATCACGAACTATTCTTTCGGAGATTCTGTATGAACGCCAAGCAACGCAAAACACCTGAACAACTGCGTAGCCATCGCTGGTATGGCGTCAAAGACCTGCGCGCCTTCGGCCACCGTTCGCGCACTGCGCAAATGGGCTACCACCGCAGCGACTATGCTGGCAAACCGGTCATCGCGATTATCAATACCTGGAGCGATATCAATCCCTGCCACAGCCACTTCAAGCAGCGTGTAGAAGAGGTCAAGCGCGGCATCTGGCAGGCGGGCGGCTTTCCCGTGGAAATGCCCGCCATGAGCTTGTCCGAGCCCTTCCAGAAACCGACCACGATGCTGTACCGGAATCTGCTCGCACTCGAAACCGAAGAGTTGCTGCGCTCCTATCCGGCCGATGGCTGTGTATTGATGGGCGGCTGCGATAAAACCACGCCAGCGCTGATCATGGGCGCCATCAGCATGAACCTGCCGGCTATCTTCATGCCCGCCGGGCCCATGTTGCGCGGCAATTGGAACGGCGTCACCCTGGGCAGCGGGTCAGATACCTGGAAGTACTGGGCCGAGCTGCGCGCCGGTAATATCACCGAAGAAGACTGGCAAGGCGTCGAAGACGGCATTGCACGCTCGCCCGGACATTGCATGACCATGGGCACGGCTTCGACCATGACCAGCGCGGTGGAGGCCCTGGGCCTGTCCCTGCCTGGCTACGCATCGATTCCCGCGCCCGACTCGCGTCATGCCCAAATGGCCACGCTGACCGGCAAGCGCATCGTTGACATGGTCTGGGAAGACTTGCTGCCCTCGGATATTTTGAGCGCAGCCGGTTTCGATAACGCGGTGACTACGGTGCTGGCTTTGTCGGGCTCCACCAATTCGATCGTGCATTTGATTGCAATGGCGCGCCGCGCCGGCATACCGCTGGACCTGAAGCGCTTCGATGAGCTCGCGCGGCGCACGCCGGTGCTGGCGAATCTACGCCCTTCCGGAAAATACCTCATGGAAGATTTTTATTACGCAGGCGGACTGCCGGCCCTGCTGTCGCGCATACCCGATCTGCTTGATCTTGAACAGCGCAATGTAAATGGCGCCAGCCTGGGCGAAAATATCAGCAAGGCCCGCAGCTTCAATGATGATGTGATTCTGCCGCGCGACAAACCTCTGGTGGCCAATGATGGCCTCGCTGTGCTGCACGGCAATCTGGCGCCGAATGGCGCGGTGATCAAACCCGCTGCGGCCGAAAAACATCTGCTTAAACACACGGGCCCTGCGGTAGTGTTCAAGAATTACGAAGATATGGCGGCGCGGATTGACGATCCGAATCTGGATGTGAACGCCAATTCGGTGCTGGTGCTGCAAAGCGCCGGCCCGCAAGGTGCGCCGGGCATGCCCGAATGGGGGCAGTTGCCGATTCCCCAGAAGCTGCTCAAAGAAGGCGTGCGCGACATGCTGCGTATTTCCGATGCACGTATGAGCGGCACGAGCTACGGCGCCTGTGTATTGCACGTCACGCCAGAATCGCATATTGGCGGGCCCTTGGCGCTGGTCAAGGACGGCGACCTGATCGCGATTGATGTCGAACAACGCAGCCTGAACATGCTCGTCGATGAAGCTGAAATCGCGAAGCGCAGAAAAGCCTGGCTGCCGCCTATCGCCAAATTCTCACGCGGCTACGGCGCGCTCTATCTCAAACATATCAAACAGGCCGATGAAGGCTGCGATTTTGATTTTCTGGAAACGGATTATGGCAAGACAGATACAAGCGGCGCAGGCAACGTAAACGGCGAACCGGAAATCCACTAATATCAAACGACACGGAAAAGAGAAAAAACATGGAACTGCCACGTAACCATTTCAAGCACGCCCTGGCGGCCGGGCAACAGCAACTCGGACTGTGGTCCAGTCTCTCCTCCAATTACACGGTCGAGGTGATCGCCGGCGCAGGCTATGACTGGATCCTGCTTGACACCGAACACTCGCCCAACGACCTCGAATCGGTGCTGTCTCAACTCCAGGCGGCCGCATCCTATCCGACCGCCGCAGTCGTGCGCGTTGCGTGGAACGACATGGTCCTGATCAAGCGCTACCTTGACATCGGCGCGCAAAGCTTACTCATTCCCTTCGTTCAGAACGCCGACGAGGCACGCGCGGCAGTGGCAGCCACGCGTTATCCGCCGCAGGGTATGCGCGGCGTCGCCGGTGCGACGCGGGCGACGCGCTTCGGCCGCATCAAGGATTACGCCCGACGCGTCAACGAGGAACTATGCCTGCTGGTTCAGGTAGAGACGCAACAAGCGCTGGAGAACATCGAGGCCATCTGTGCGATAGACGGCGTCGATGGCGTTTTCATCGGTCCGGCCGATCTGCACGCCTCCCTGGGTTATACCGGCGAAACCGGCAATCCGGCCGTGGTGCCAATGATCGAGGACGCCATCCGCCGCATCCGCAAGGCCGGCAAGGCAGCAGGCGTGCTGACTGCGGCTGAAGCCGAGATCCGGCGCTACATCGAAGCCGGCTGCCTGTTCACGGCGGTGGGCTCGGATATTGGTATCCTGGCCCGCGGTTCTGAACAGTTGCTGGCCAAATACCGCTGAATTTTCAATAAAAAGAACACGTATCGTGCCCACTACACGCCCGCACGCAGCCATTGTCGGCGGCGGCATCATGGGCGGCGACATTGCCGCCATCTTCGCGGCTGGTAACTGGCAGGTGCATGTGATGAGTCCGTCTCAGGCCACGCGCGAGGCCCTGCCGGCCCGGCTCCAGGCCACCTTGGCCAAGCTCGGCGCTGCCGAGGTATGCGCCGCCAACCTCAAGATCTGGACACGCCTGCAGGACATCCCGTGGCCGCAGGTGGACATCGTCATCGAGGCCGCGACCGAGAACCTGACGCTCAAGCAGCATCTGTTCACGCAACTCGAACAGCTCGCGCGGGTCGACATCCCACTGGCCACCAATACTTCGAGTTACCTGATCGGTGAGATCGGCAAGCATCTGAGGACGCGATCACGGGTCGTCGGGCTGCATTTCTTCATGCCGGCCCACTTCGTGCCGCTGGTCGAAGTCGTTTGCGCGGAATTCAGCGACCCTGCCGTTGCAGACACGGCTGAAAATATCATGAAGTCGCTGGGCAAGATGCCGATCCGCGTCGGTAAGGACATTCCGGGCTTCGTCGCCAACCGCCTGCAACACGCGTTGGTGCGCGAGGCGCTGTCGATGGTGGCCAACGGCACGGCCAGTCCCGAAGACATCGACAAGGCGGTACGCTACGGCTTCGGCTTTCGCTTCCTGGCATGCGGGCCGATGATGCAAAAGGAAATGTCGGGCTGGGACACCAATTACCAGTCGGGCAGCATGATTTACCCCTCGCTCTGCAACGCCCCCCAGCCGCCGGACATGTTCAAGGACATGGTGGCAAGAGGCCACACCGGCATGAAGGCCGGGCGCGGCCTCTGGCAGTGGGATGCAGCGTCGATCCAGCGTGAAAAAGAACGTTATGAAAAAACGCTACATGCCGGCTTTGAAATTCTCACCCGCAAGGATGATGAATAACGCGACCACCCCGCCCCATCTAACTTCACACAACCAGGAAACAAAACCATGAAACGAATTGCCACCGTCCTGCTGGTCCTTATGGCTGCCGCAGCCCATGCCCAGACCTACCCGGCCAAGCCAGTCAAGATACTCGTGCCTTTCGTCGCGGGCGGCACCAGCGACCTCGTGGCGCGCGCGGTGGCACAAAAACTCACCGAGGCCGGCTACACCGCCGTAGTGGAAAACCGCCCCGGCGCCAACGGCTCGATCGCGGCCGAGGCGCTCGCGAAATCACCGGCGGATGGCTACACCCTCATGGTCGGCTCGATCGGCACCTTTGCCATCAACATGAGCATGTATAAAAACTCTAAATACGACACGATGCGCGATTTCGATGCCATCACGGTCGCAGTGCGCACACCCAACGTTCTCATCACGCCGCCGAATTTCCCAGCCAACACTGTCAAGGAATTCATCGACTACGCGAAAAAGAATCCGGGCAAGATTTCCTACGGTTCTTCAGGATCGGGCTCGAGCGACCATCTTTCGGCCGAACTCTTCAAACTGCAGACCGGCACCTTCGGCGTCCACATTCCCTATCGCGGCGGCGCGGCGGCGCAGGTCGACATCATGGCCGGCACTATCGAAGCTTCGTTCCAGAATTTCGGCACGGTCGTGCCCTATATCCGCGCGGGCAAAATGAAGGCGCTCGCGGTCACCTCGAAGGAGCGCATGCCGCAATTGCCCAACGTGCCGACGGCCATCGAGAGCGGCCTGGCGGGTTTTGAAGTCACCTCATGGCAGGCGGTGGCGGCGCCCAAAGGCACGCCGCAGGACATCATCAACAAGCTGCAGGCCGACATCGCCAAGGGTTTTCGGGCTCCGGAGCTCACGCAGCGCTTCACGGCGCAGGGCTTCGAGATCGTGGTCAACACGCCGGCAGAAGCCAGCGCCTTTTTCAAGGACGAAATCGAGCGCTGGGCCAAGGTGGTCAAGGCCTCGGGCGCAGCAGTGGACTGAACCTGGTTCTGTCGCAATAGCGGAGTCTGGCCGAAAAGAGTTGCACGGCTGACCTGTTGATCAAACAGCGAGGTTGTAAAACTGCTGCGCTGCGGACATGCATTGACCGGCGGGGCAGTCCATATTCCCCTTGCGGATCATGTGCATGGTTTCGATTCCGGCGATGATGATTCGTGCACTGTGGCGTGGTCAACGAAAAACACCGCGTTCTTGGCAATCATCTCTTCAATGTGGCGCAGGCTCAGCGGGTAGGTCACATACCAGCGCACGCAGGTGAGCATCACTTCCAGCGGCTAGTGGAACTGAATGAGCACCTTGCGCAAGGCACCAATAATCGAACTCTTGCGGAAATCAAGCATGCGCTGGATTGTGGTTTACGCTTATTGCGACAGAACCGCATCAGCACACCACCGACACCGGCGCGCGTCGCGTGACGCGTCAGCTCGACGGTGTCCATCAGCAAACAGCAACCGGTACCAGGCATCAAACACGTTGCCGGCACACCGGCTTCGAGCAGTGCATCCAGCAGGTACCGCTGCGCACGCACGGTGAGCAAGTTGGCTTCGGAGTTGGTGCCAAAAACTGCCAGACCGACTTCGCTGTTGATGAGCCACTGGCAATGGCGAACGCAGGCCTGCGCATCGGGACTCAGGTCCGTTTTAAAAGGCGTCTGCACTGGCGAAAAAAATGCCGCCGAGCTTGTGTTGGATGGTCGTGAAAAATTCCTTGAAGTGATGTCGCTTTAAGCCCAAGGGCCTGATGCGTACTGGTTCAACATGTCTTCACGCAGACGAAAACCGAGTCCCGGCGTGGTCGGGACGACGAGCTCACCATCGCGAACTTCGAGCTGCGTGTCAACCAAACGGCGAAAGTTCAGAACTTGGTCATCGGCGAAAAATTCGGCGTACTGTGCATTCGGCGTTGAAGCCACCAAGTGCACGTGAAGATCATGAAACCAATGCGGGCACATGGCCACACCAAAGCTGGCAGCGGTGGCTGCAATTTTTCGAAACTCGGTGATGCCACCGCAAACAGCAGCGTCCGTCTGCAGGATGGCGGCAGCACGCTTTTCGATCAATTCCTTATGGCGCCAGCGGCCAGCTTCAATCTCACCGGTGGCCACCATGACGCGCGTGCGCTTGGCCAGTTCGGCGTGGTTTTCAATGTCATCTGGGCTGAAGGGCTCTTCGATCCAGTACGGATTGCTGGGTTCGTAGCGCTTCATGTATTCCATGGCAGTAGAGACGTCTTGCCAGGCGTTGTTGGCATCTAGTGTCAAGACGATGTCGTCGCCAATCGCTTCGCGCACGGCACGTATGCGCGCCTCCTCACTTTTCAGGTTGCCACGGCCCACCTTCATCTTGACGGCCTTGAAACCCATGTTCACGTACGACACCATTTCCTGGGCCAACTTGTCGGGCGTCTTGCCTTCAAGGTAATAACCACCACTGGCATAGGCCGGGACAGACGTCTGGCCAGTGCCTCCGAGATACTGACTCAGAGGCAAACCGGCAGCACGTGCGTTGCGATCCCACAGCGCCACATCGACGATGGACAGCGCACGCATGACTGAACCGGCGCGGCCATGGAGCAAAGTGTCCTGGTACATCTCGCTCCAAAGGCCCTCCACGTTCAGCGCATTTTTACCCATGAGAACAGGTGCAAGCAGGATCTGAACGGCGCTGGCCACCAAGCTGCCGCCACGGCTGCCACCGTAGCAAAACCCCTGCCCCTCCTGACCATCCTCAGTACGAATCCGGACCACCACATAGTCGCGTGCAAAGACTTGGCGCGTCGAGAAGGATGTTGGCGTGTCAAGCGGTATGGTGACTGTCCGGGCTTCGACAGAAATGATTCTGGATGCAGGATGACTTGAATGGGTGGTGGTGTTTGCGCTGGTAGCCATGAAATTATTTTGTATTAAACCGGGATTGTTTATTAGACCGTTCGCCCTGAGCCTGTCGAAGGG
>JBBAPP010000128.1:0-2894 GCA_040400775.1 Polaromonas sp.
TGTAGCATCAGCAGTTGATTGTATTTTGATGCCATGATTGTCTCCTCCATCTTCTCAAAGGATGGATTTACAGGCCCAAGCCGCAAGGTTTGGGCCTTTTTTCTTGCCCTTTCTGAGGCACTTATGATTCAGGGTCATGACAAAAAATCTCACGCCCGCTGATTACCTGAAAAAAATCCTGACGGCCCGGGTCTATGACGTGGCGGTTGAATCAGCGCTCGAACCTGCCAAAAACCTTAGCGCCCGCCTGAAAAACACGGTCTTGCTCAAGCGTGAAGACCAGCAAAGTGTCTTCAGCTTCAAGCTGCGCGGGGCCTACAACAAAATGGCGCAGTTAAGCGCGGCGCAGCTCAAAAAAGGCGTGATTTGCGCATCCGCAGGCAACCACGCGCAGGGCGTGGCGATGTCGGCGCAAAAGCTCGGCACCCGCGCCGTGATTGTGATGCCGACCACCACGCCGCAGCTCAAAATTGATGCGGTCAAAGCGCTGGGGGGCGACGTGGTGCTGCATGGCGACAGTTACTCGGATGCTTACACGCATGCCGTACAACTTGAGAAAAAACGCGGCCTGAGCTTTGTGCATCCCTTTGATGACCCCGACGTGATTGCCGGGCAAGGCACGATTGCCATGGAAATGCTGCGCCAGCACCCCGGCCCGCTGCATGCGGTGTTTGTGGCGATTGGCGGAGGCGGCTTGATATCAGGCGTGGCCAATTACATCAAGGCGGTGCGCCCTGAGATCAAGGTCATAGGCGTGCAAATGAACGACTCTGACGCGATGGCCCAATCAGTTGCTGCGCAAAAGCGCGTCACGCTGGCGGACGTGGGTTTGTTTTCAGACGGGACAGCCGTCAAACTGGTGGGCGTTGAGACCTTTCGCATCAGCCGCGAGTTGGTCGATGCATTCATGACGGTGGATACCGACGCGGTGTGCGCGGCCATCAAAGACGTGTTTGTCGACACCCGCAGCATCGTCGAGCCCGCCGGTGCACTGGCGGTGGCGGCGATTAAAAAATACGTCGCACAGCACAAAACCAAGGGCGAGACCTACGCCGCCATTTTGTGCGGCGCCAACATGAACTTTGACCGCCTGCGCTTTGTCGCCGAGCGGGCTGAAGTGGGCGAGGAGCGCGAGGCGTTGTTTGCGGTAACGATTCCCGAGGAGCGCGGCAGTTTTAAGCGCTTTTGTGAGGTCATCGGCGAGCTGCCGGGCGGGCCGCGCAGCGTGACAGAATTTAATTACCGCATCAGTGACAACGCCAAGGCGCATGTGTTTGTGGGGCTGACGACCTTTAAAGGCGAAAGTACCCAAATTGCCAGCAACTTCAGCCGCCATGGCTTTAAAACGCTTGACTTAACGCATGATGAACTGGCCAAAGAACACATCCGGCACATGGTGGGCGGGCACAGCGCACTGTCAAAAGACGAGCGCTTGTTGCGCTTTGTGTTTCCTGAAAGGCCGGGCGCGCTGATGAAGTTTTTAGCCGCCATGCAGCCGGGCTGGAACATCAGCTTGTTCCACTACCGCAACCAGGGCGCAGACTTTGGCCGCATTTTGGTCGGCCTGCAAGTACCCAAGGCGGACAGCAAGGCGTTTAAAACTTTCCTCGACACGGTGGGTTACCCGCATGTCGAAGAAACCAGCAATCCTGCGTACCAGCTGTTTTTGCAAAGCTGAACATGGCTGTAGCTGCCGTATCCACCTGCCCGCAGTGCGGCGCGGGTCTGCGTTGCGGTATGGTCACGGGAGACGCTAGCTGCTGGTGTTTTTCAATGCCCCGCGTCATAGCCGTACCAAGCCTTGACAACCCACAAAAAGCCAGTTGCCTATGCCCGGCTTGCCTGGCCCAATTGATTCACCAACAAAATAATTCAGATGACCCAAAAAACCTTCCAGCTACCTGCGATTGAGGCCACCGCCAACAGCCTGCTCGCCGCCAGGCTACAGCACACTATTGACCATAAAACCAAGCCCCTGGGTGCACTCGGCCAGCTTGAAAAGATGGCTTTGCAACTGGGTTTGATTCAGCGCAGCGAGGTGCTGGCATTTGACGCGCCGCAGATGCTGGTTTTTGCAGCGGACCACGGTATTGCGGCTGAGGGTGTATCCGCCTTCCCGCAGGCTGTCACGATGCAAATGGTGGCCAATATGCTGGCTGGGGGTGCAGCCATCAACGTGCTGGCGCGGCAACATGGCTTTGCACTGCAGGTGGTCGATGCAGGCGTGGCCAGTGACTTGCCCGACCACCCACAGCTGATCAAACGCAAAATCGCGCATGGCACACACAACCTGGCCAGGGGCCCGGCCATGACGGCGCACCAATGCCATGCCGCCCTGCAAGCAGGCGCTGACGTGCTGGCCAGCCGGCCCGGCAATGTGGTGGCTTTTGGTGAAATGGGCATTGCCAACACCTCCCCCGCCGCGCTGCTGTTGCACCGCTTGGCGGGGGTGTCGATAGACGACGCCACCGGGCGCGGCACCGGCTTGACCGACCCGCAGTTGTTGCACAAACAAGCGGTGTTGTCTGCCGCCGCTGCTTTGCACGCAGCCGCCACCGAACCGCTGGACGCACTGGCTGCCCTGGGCGGGTTTGAGATTGCCATGATGACCGGCGCGATGCTGCAAGCTGCCAGCGAGCGCCGGGTGATTTTGGTCGATGGTTTTATTGCCGGCAGCGCGGCGTTGGTGGCTTGTGCCTTGGCCCCGGCTGCCAAAGACTACATGCTGTTTTGCCACCGCTCCGCAGAGCGCGGCCACCACCTGATGCTGGCGCACCTGAAGGCGCGCCCGTTGCTGGACTTGGACATGCGCCTGGGCGAAGGCACGGGCGCCTTGCTGGCCTGGCCACTGCTGCAGTCGGCCGCGCTGGTGATGCACGAGATGGCGAGTTTTG
>JBBAPP010000128.1:2994-7172 GCA_040400775.1 Polaromonas sp.
TTTCTCCTTGCGGTGCAGTTTTTCACCCGTATCCCCGTGACGGGAAGGCTGGCCGACTGGGTCGGCTTTAGCCCCGCCATGCTGCGCGCCAGCGCGGGGCATTTCCCCGGCGTGGGTTGGCTGGTAGGTACAGTTGCGGCAGTTGTTTACGGGCTGCTCGCGGTGTTGCTGCCAGAGACAACTTTTACCCCGCTGGTCGCCGCAGCACTGTCAACGCTGGCCAGCGTGCTGTTGACGGGCGGCTTTCATGAAGACGGCTTGGCGGATGTGACCGACGGCTTGGGCGGCAGTGATAACCGCGCTCGCGCGCTGGAGATCATGAAAGACTCGCGCGTTGGCGCGTTTGGCGCGATGGCCTTGGTGTTGGCGCTGCTGACCAAAGTGGCGTTGGTCGCTTTGCTGGGCAGTGTGGAGGCTGATCTTTGGCTGATTTGCAGCGCCTTGTTTGCCGCCCACGTCGTGTCACGCACGCTGCCGCTGCTGTTGATTTACTGGCTGCCGCATGTGGGCGACCTGGCGGCGTCCAAGTCCAAGCCTTTGGCAGACAACATCAGTTTAGGCAGCCTTTTGGTCGCTTTTTTATGGTGTTTTGTGGCCCTAGCCCTTATTTTATGGGCGCAAGAAGCTATTGATTTAATAGTGGGTTGCAGCTTCTCGTTGGTCGCTCTGCTGTACATGTATCGCCTCTTCAAGCGCCGTTTGCAGGGCTTTACCGGCGATGGCCTGGGCGCCACGCAGCAGGTCTGTGAGATTGCTTTTTACCTGGGTTTGGCCATCGCCCTATGACACAGCCGCCGCGACGGGCCGCCCCTAGCAAGGCTAGCCCCCACTGGGGCTGGGGCCTGCGGCTCCAAACCACCTTGCGTAGGTTTGGAGAGGCAACACAAGCCAAGCCTGCGGCAATCGGCGGCCTGCAAGGGCAGGGATCACACGCAGTCAGAAGCGTGGGGACCGGAAGTTTGTGGTTGGTCAGGCACGCTTTGCCTTTAATTGACACCGGCATCTGCTACGGCCAACTGGATGTCAAAGCGGATCTGGCCGCAACCCAAAGATGCGCTCAAGAGCTTAAAAAAGTGCTCCCAGCAGGCCTCTGTATCGTCACCTCACCGCTACAAAGATGTGAGCTTCTAACACTTGAATTGATTGGCTTGCAGCCTGATTTAACCATTAAAAGAGACCCAAGACTGGAAGAAATGCATTTTGGCGCGTGGGAAGGCCGCGGCTGGGCCGACATTGACCCGGCTGAATTAGCCGCCTGGACCGCTGACTTTGCCGATTACCGGGCTGGCGGCACAGGTGAAAGCGTGGCGCAGTTCATGGCCCGCGTCGGCAGTGCCTTTGACGCGCTTGACCCGACACAAGACACCCTGTGGATCACCCACGCTGGGGTGATACGCGCAGCAACGCTGCTGGCCCAAGGTATTCGGCAGATCGGTCGGGCCGATGAATGGCCTGCAAACGCGCCAAGCTATGGACAATGGTGCAAACTTAAGCTTTAAGAAAAAACACCATGGCCACCAACCTTAACGGGCAACTTGTTGTCGCCATCTCGTCCCGGGCGCTGTTTGACCTGGAAGAAGAAAACCGCGTTTTTGAGCAAACCGACGACCGCGCCTACATGCAGCTGCAGCTGGACCGGCTAGAACTTACCGCCAAGCCCGGCGTGGCTTTTTCGTTGGTTAAAAAGCTGCTGGCTTTTAATGATGCAGAGACCCAGCGGGTAGAGGTGGTGATTTTGTCGCGCAATGACCCGGTCTCTGGCCTGCGGGTGTTCCGCTCGGTACAAAGCCATGCGCTCAGCGTGGCGCGCGGTGTGTTCACGCGCGGACGTGAGCCTTGGCGCTACTTGCAGCCGCTGCAGTCCAACCTGTTTTTGTCTGCCAACCCAGCCGATGTGCGGGCGGCGCTGCTGAAGGGCTTTCCGGCGGCAACCGTGGCCACCCATTCGGTGCAGGCGCGCAACACCTTTCCAAACGAAGTACGGATTGCTTTTGACGGCGATGCGGTGCTGTTTTCAGACGAGGCCGAGCAGGTTTTTCAACGCGACGGCCTGCCCGCCTTTCAGCAACATGAAAGCGACAAAGCCGTGCTGCCCCTGCCGGATGGCCCTTTCAAACCCCTGCTGATTGCGCTGCACCGGCTACAACAAGCCGGCACGCCCAAAATGCGCCTGCGCACGGCACTGGTCACCGCCCGCAGCGCACCGGCCCATGAACGCGCCATTCGCACCCTGATGAACTGGAACATTGAGGTCGATGAAGCGATGTTTTTGGGCGGTTTGGCGAAAGGCGAATTCTTGCGTGAATTTGAGCCTGATTTTTTCTTTGACGACCAGGTCGGCCACGTCGACTCTGCCGCCCAACATGTGCCTGCCGGGCATGTGGCCAGCGGGGTGTCTAACCCTTGAGATCATTGATGACCGCAACCACCCCGACTCCGCAAAAATTCAGCGCTTTTTTAAAACGGGTAGGGGCACTGTCAGCACCTTACTTCCGGTCTGACGAAAAATGGAAAGCCCGCGCCTTGCTCGCCGCGATTGTGCTGTTGAATTTAGCATCGGTGTACATGTTGGTGCTGCTGAACGACTGGAACCGGGTGTTTTACGATGCGCTGCAAAACAAGGATCAAGCCGTGTTTTGGCAGCAGTTGGGGCGCTTTAGCTACCTGGCGTTTGCGCTCATCGTCATTGCGGTTTACAAGTTTTACCTGACGCAGTTGCTGCAGCTGCGCTGGCGCGCGTGGATGACGGCTGACACCCTCAAGCGCTGGCTGGCTGAGCATGCGTTTTACAGCCTGGAGCTGGCGCGCTTTTCAGGCAAACCCGAGGCCACGGCAGACAACCCCGACCAGCGTATTCAAGAAGACATCAACCTGTTCACCACATATACCGTGTCGCTCAGTATGGGGCTGCTGAATGCGCTGGTCACGCTGGCCAGTTTTGTGGGTATTTTGTGGGGTTTGTCGGGCGACTTTTCGTTTGAACTTAACGGCAGCAGTTACAACATTCCGGGCTTTATGGTGTGGATGGCGCTGCTGTACTGCCTAGCCGGCAGTTTGGCCACGCACTACATTGGCCGCCCGCAAATCAAGCTGAACTTTGAGCAACAGCGCTACGAGGCCAACTTTCGCCACCACATGGTGCGGGTGCGTGAGTACAGCGAATCGATTGCGCTGGACCAAGGCCAGCAGGTCGAGCGTACACACCTGGACGGGCGATTTGCCAGCGTTTTGTCAAACTACCTGAAGCTGATTAAAAAGCAAAAAAACCTGATCTGGTTCACCAGTTTTTTTGGCCAAGCGGCGATTATTTTCCCGTTTCTGGTGGCGGCACCGCGCTTTTTCAGCGGTGCCATCCAGCTCGGCCAGCTGATGCAAATTGCATCGGCATTTGGGCGCGTGCAGGACGCGCTGAGCTGGTTTGTTGACAATTACGCAAGTCTGGCTGCCTGGCGCGCTACAACCGACCGTTTGACCAGCTTTGAAGACAATTTAATAGCCACAGCCGAACAAATACGGGTGCAATCAGCTATTAAATCAATAGCAAAAGCTGATCATCCTGCGGCTATTGGTAGGCTGGCAGCGCACGACTTGCGCATTGCCCTGCCGAATGGCCAAACATTGCTGGCAGCAAGCAATTTGTCGGCGGCGCCGGGCGACCTGGTACTCGTCAAAGGCCCATCGGGCAGCGGCAAATCAACGCTGTTCCGTAGCTTTGCCGGTATTTGGCCGTTTTCAAGCGGGCAAACGCATCTGCCTGAAGGCGCGATGTTTATCCCGCAGCGCCCGTACTTCCCCGACGGGCCGCTGCGCGAGGCGCTGGCTTACCCGCAGCCGGTCAGCGCCTACAGCGACGCATCACTCCAGCAAGCCTTGACCGACGCGCAGCTGCCTTTGCTGTGCAGCAGGCTGGACGACAGCGATGCCTGGAGCCAAAAGCTGTCAGGTGGCGAGCAGCAGCGGCTGGCCATTGCGCGGGTCTTGCTGAAAAAGCCACGCTGGATTTTTGCTGACGAAGCGACCGCTGCGCTGGACGAAGTCGCCGAGAAAACGCTGTATGAAAAATTACTCCAGCATATTCAATCGGTCAAAGGCGGCATGGTCTCGATTGCCCATCGCCCCAGCGTTGCAGCTTTTCATAACAAACAATGGGTTTTTGAAAAGCTGCCCGAAGGCTCGCC
>JBBAPP010000129.1:0-7108 GCA_040400775.1 Polaromonas sp.
CCACTGAGCAAAAGCCCGCTGGATGCGGGCTTTTTTATTGCGCGACCCGTTTCGTTTATTCCGTTTCCAAATCATTTGTGTCTAGGCGCCAAGCCGCAGGCAGTGCTCTAGCACGACAAGGCGAAGCAACAACGACACGGATGGTTTAGAAATGGAATTAGACGCAGATTGGGTCACGAACTATTGATCCGGCCCGATGATGTATCAATTCCCGAACGGTTCATAGTTCATAAGGCCAGAACCATAATCTTGGGAAAAATTTAATAAAACAAAGTTAATTTACAAATTATCAATTTCTATTTATAATTATACTTATGGAAATATATCAACATGCGCTTCCGTACTTAAAGTTTCTCAACCTTCTGAAGGCTGTTCAGGGACTTTCCAATTTTCCGGTCCTGGATGCCTTGGAAGAACGCTTGCTGAACTCGCTGGCAGCTGTCTGGCCAAGCAACTCACGTATCAGCGTAATGGAGGCCATCAGCCTGTTACCCAGCATTTCACCGGCAACCGTGCATCGGCGTCTGAAGACGCTGCAAAAAAAAGGCTTGCTGAAAGTTCTGGTCGATGAAAATGACAACCGCCTGAAATACTTGCTGCCCACCGACATCACCACCGAATACTTTGCCAAGCTGACGCTTTGCATGACAGAGGCACAACAGGGGTGAGCCGGTCTGTTGGGGCTGGTAATGTCCCCCACTATCGCCTATCGCTGCTGGTTGCGCTGGTTTGGATTCTGCTTTATCACATCAATGCTTGGCTGTTTCATTTTGCCGAGGTCAACAACCACGTCAATTGGGTTTTTCTTCCTGCGGCCGTACGCATGGTTGCAGTCATGGTATTGGGGTATACCGGTGTGGCGGGCCTCTTTATGGGCGCACTGTTTACCAGTTCCTTTTGGGCCAGTGCGAATCCAGAACACGACATCGCGACCGCCGCCATATCATCGCTTGGGCCGCTGCTTGCTGTCATCTTTTGCGTGAGGTTAATTCGTTTAAACAGCAGCTTTGAAGGCATGGGCATAGGCCACATTTTTGCATTCGCGTGGATGGGTGCCGTGGTCAATGTGCTTTTGCACAGCGGCTACTTCCACCTGGTTGGAATACAGACATTTTCAATGAACACCATTTTCCCCATGCTGGTGGGTGACCTGGTTGGCACACTGGTTGTCTTGTATGGAGTTTCGCTGTTACTCCGGCTGGTTTCCCGACGCCGTCGTTAACCGGCCGTGCTGGGCGCGCGGGCCGTCAGCCTTGCAAGCGTGAAATAACCAAACTGATAAAAACCGCGAAAACGCTATCCGCTTTCGTGAAAATTAGTTCGCGCTGGCTGTCGCTGCTGTTCTTTGACTGCTTACATCACAGCTTGCGCGCTGCGGGCATTTAGAATAACTGTTCCTTCTCTTTCAGCGATGGTCTGGCAAATAATGGTTAAGGCAGGGCGCAAAATTTTTTATGGCAGCTGTTGATTTGCTCACCAAAGCAGCTGCGACGCTTGCCTTGCCCGGCTTGGGCCGGGCCCTGGTGTTTGCGGGCAAGCTGGGTCAAAAAGAAGCGGAAGATATTTTTAGAAAAGCCAAAAGCGGGCGAACCAGCTTTATTGCCGAGCTGACCGGCTCGGGTGCGGTGTCGCCGTTTGACCTGGCGCACACCATGTCGACAGCTTTTGCCGCGCCCCTGCTCGACCTCGACGCCATTGATACGCTGCGCCTGCCCAAGGGTTTGCTAGATGCCAAAATTTGCCAGACTTACCGGATCGTTGTTTTAAGCAAGCGCGGCAACCGCCTGATCGTTGCCACAGCGGACCCGTCAGATCAGGAAGCAGCTGAAAAAATCAAGTTTTCCACCCAGATGGGTGTCGATTGGGTTATCGCTGAGTACGACAAGCTGTCCAGGCTGGTCGAGGCCAGCAGCATCATGGCTGCCGAGGCCCTGGAAAGCACCATCGGTGAGCACTTTGAATTTGACGAAACCAGCGCCGAGATGGCGGGCGAAACTGCAGAAGTTGCTGTCTCAGAGGTTGACGACGCGCCGGTCGTCAAGTTTTTGCAAAAAATGCTGCTCGATGCCTTCAGCATGCGCGCCTCGGACTTGCACTTTGAACCCTTTGAACACCATTACCGGGTGCGCTTTCGGGTCGATGGTGAGCTGCGTGAGATTGCCTCGCCGCCGGTTGCCATCAAAGAAAAACTGGCGGCCCGTATCAAGGTGATTTCCAAGCTGGATATTTCAGAGAAGCGGGTCCCACAAGACGGCAAGATGAAGCTCAAAATTGGGTCTGACCGGGTGATTGATTTTCGCGTCAGTACCCTGCCCACCTTGTTTGGCGAGAAAATCGTCATTCGTATTTTGGACCCGAACAGTGCCAAGCTCGGCATCGACGCGCTGGGCTATGAGGCGGTTGAAAAACAGCGCTTACTGTCAGCCATTGCCAGGCCTTACGGCATGGTGCTGGTCACCGGACCGACGGGCTCTGGCAAAACCGTATCGCTGTACACCTGTCTGAATATCTTGAACAAGCCGGGCATCAACATTGCCACGGCAGAAGACCCGGCCGAGATCACCTTGCCAGGCATCAACCAGGTCAGCATGAACGAGAAGGCGGGCATGACCTTCCCGGTTGCGCTGAAAGCCTTTTTGCGGCAAGACCCGGATGTCATCATGGTGGGCGAGATTCGCGATTTGGAGACTGCTGACATCTCTATCAAGGCCGCGCAAACCGGCCACCTCGTGCTGTCAACCCTGCACACCAACGACGCGCCATCCACGCTGACACGTCTGCGCAACATGGGCATGGCACCGTTCAATATTGCATCCAGCGTGATATTGATCACCGCGCAGCGACTGGCCAGGCGCTTGTGTACCAACTGCAAAATAGTGGCCAATATTCCGCATAAAACATTGCTGGAGGCTGGCTTTATAAAAGACGACATCGACGGCAGCTGGACGCCTTATCGCCCCGTGGGTTGCGCTAGGTGTAACAACGGCTACAAGGGCCGCGTCGGGATTTATCAGGTCATGCCGATCACGGAGGAAATCCAGCGCATCATCTTGCGGGATGGAACGGCGCTGGAAATTGCCGAGCAAGCGCAACGAGAAGGTGTCAACAACTTGCGCCAGTCGGGTTTGTATAAAGTTAAGCAAGGCCTGACGTCGTTGGAAGAGGTATTGGGCTGTACCAATGTCTGAGGTCATGGTTAATTTCCTGTACCTTTGAAACAAGAAAATACGATGGCAACTGCATCCAAAGCTATTCAGGAATTTGTTTTCGAGTGGGAAGGCAAAGACCGCGGCGGCAAACCGGTCAAGGGTGAGATTCGTGCGGTGGGTGAAAACAAGGTCAAGGCCGCCCTCAGGCGCCAAGGTGTTTTAGCCACCAAAATCAAAAAGCGCCGCATGCGCTCTGGCAAGTCCATCAAGCCCAAGGACATTGCCATTTTTACCCGCCAGCTGGCCACCATGATGAAAGCCGGTGTGCCGCTGCTGCAATCGTTTGACATCGTAGGCCGGGGCAATGCCAACGCCAGCGTCACCAAGCTGCTCAATGATGTACGAACCGATGTTGAAACCGGGACAGCGTTGAGTGCAGCTTTCCGCAAATACCCGCTCCACTTCAGTGCGCTGTACTGCAACCTGGTGGAGGCAGGTGAGGCTGCTGGTATTTTGGAGTCCCTGCTGGAGCGACTTGCGGTTTATATGGAAAAAACCGAGGCTATCAAATCAAAAATCAAATCTGCCTTGATGTACCCGATGTCGGTGCTGATAGTGGCTTTGGTCGTGGTTGCGGTGATCATGATTTTTGTGATACCGGCGTTCAAAAGCGTATTTGCGTCCTTTGGTGCAGATCTACCCGCGCCAACGCTGTTGGTGATTGCTGTCAGTGAATTTTTTGTCGCCTACTGGTGGTTGATTTTTGGTGCTCTAGGGGGCAGCTGTTACTTTTTCATACAGGCCTGGAGACGTAGCGTTAAAGTGCAGCGCTTCATGGACAGAGCTATTCTCAAAATTCCAGTATTTGGCGTTTTGATTGAAAAATCTTGCATCGCCCGCTGGACCCGAACATTGGCCGCCATGTTCTCTGCAGGCGTGCCTCTGGTGGAGGCGCTGGATTCGGTGGGCGGCGCATCCGGTAACTCCAAGTACGCAGATGCGACTGAAAAAATCCAGCAGGAAGTCTCGACCGGTTTGAGTTTGACGCAGGCTATGACACATGCCAATTTGTTCCCGACCATGGTGTTGCAAATGTGTGCGATTGGTGAGGAGTCTGGCTCGCTCGATCACATGTTGGCTAAGGCGGCTGAGTTTTATGAGGCCGAGGTCGATGAAATGGTCGCTGGTTTGTCCAGCCTGATAGAGCCCATCGTTATCGTTTTTTTGGGGGCTTTGATTGGCGGCATTGTGGTGGCTATGTACCTGCCGATTTTCAAGCTGGGCCACGTCGTTTGATGCCGGACGTTTTTCATGGCGATGGTCTGGTCGTGCTGGCTGGGTTTTTGGGCCTGCTGGTGGGTAGCTTCCTGAATGTGGTGATTTACCGCTTACCCAAAATGATGGCGCAGCAATGGGCCAGCGAATGCGCAGAACTGTCTGGCCAAACGCTTCAGCCAGTGGCAGAAAAACTCAGTCTGGTGTTGCCCCGCTCGCGCTGCTCTAATTGCGGCCATATGCTTTCCTGGTATGAAAACATTCCGCTGGCCAGCTACATTTTTTTGCGCGGTAAGTGCTCAGTCTGCAACCGCCCTTACGGTCTGCGCTATCCGGCAGTAGAACTCGCCACTGGCCTGATGTTTTCTTTTTGCGCCTGGCGCTGGGGGAGCACGCCGGCTGCGCTGGCTTGGTGCGTCTTTTCAGCGGCTTTGCTGACCCTGGCGTTTATCGATTGGGACACCACTTTGCTGCCCGACGACCTCACGTTACCGCTGCTCTGGGCCGGTTTGATATTCGCCGCCCTGCGGTTTAATCCTGGGGTCGATTTGTCCGACGCCTTGTGGGGTGCCGTGGCGGGCTACTTATCGCTGTGGCTGGTCTATTGGGTTTTCAAGTTGCTGACGGGCAAAGAAGGCATGGGTTATGGCGATTTCAAATTATTTGCAGCCCTCGGCGCCTGGTTCGGCTGGTCGGCGTTGCTGCCGATCATCTTGATGGCCTCAGTGTTCGGCGCTGTTGTGGGCATCGCAATGCGCTTTTCATCGGGTCTGCGCGAAGGCGGCTACATACCGTTCGGACCATTTTTATCGGCAGCAGGGTTCACGGCCATGGTATTTGGGCCGCCATCCATCCTTCGGTCTGTAGGACTATAGATGCGACACCTCGGCCTGACAGGCGGTATTGGCAGCGGTAAAAGCACGGTCGCAAAGATGCTGCTGGATGGCGGTGCAGTACTGATAGATGCTGATGCGGTATCACGCGCCTCAACTGCAGCGGGGGGCGCGGCCATCCCACAAATTGCTGCGCAATTCGGCCCAGAAGCCATCACCGCAGAGGGTGCCATGGACCGTGATGCCATGCGTCTGCGGGTGTTTGCAGATGCCGCTGCACGCCAGCAACTGGAGGCGATCATTCACCCACTGGTGAGCCTGGAGTCAGCGCGCCAGACCGAGCTGGCGCGTTTGGCAGGCTGCGAGCTGTTGGTATTTGATATCCCTTTGCTGGTGGAGTCCAAGCGCTGGCGCTACCGGCTTGACAAGGTACTGGTGATTGATTGTGAAATAGCGACGCAAATCAGCCGCGTCATCCGACGCAGTGGCTGGACCGATGAGGCCGTTAAAAAAGCCATTGCCAGCCAAGCCACCAGAGCGCAGCGCTTGGCGGCGGCTGACCTGGTGATTTACAACGACGGCTTGACCCTTGATGCATTGGCTGCGCAAGTCAGGCAAATAGCCCAGCGCGTCACGCTATGATTCTTATTTATCCGAGATTGTCCATTGGCGTTAGATCCGTTCGGGCTGAGCCCTTCGACGTGCTCAGGACAGGCTTTGTCGAGGCTTTTAGCTATCGTAAAAATCCCTTCGACAGGCTCAGGGCGAACGGTCTCATAAACAATCCCGGTTTATAGCAGATGACTGTGTTGACAAAGACTACGCTGTGATTCTTTACGAATACCCTATCAACGAACGCATACGCACCTATTTGCGGCTGGAGCATCTGTTTCACCGCTTGGGCGAACTGGTGGTACGCGAGCACCCGATTGACCACCACTATGCCATCACCACCATTTTTGAGGTCATGGATGTGGCGGCGCGGGCTGATTTGAAAACCGATGTGCTCAAAGACTTGGAAAAGCAAAAACACATTTTGAACGGCTACCGGGGCAACCCGGCGATTGCCGAGGCTGTGCTGAACGATGTCATGGGTCGGCTGGAGACCTGCTTTACCCACTTGAATGCGCTGGCTGGCAAGGCCGGCCAGTCGCTCACAGAAAACGATTGGCTCATGGGTATCAGGAGCCGCATCGGCATACCAGGCGGTACTTGCGAGTTTGACTTGCCTGCGTACTACGCTTGGCAGCACCTGAGTGCGCAAAGCCGCCAGCAGGACCTGCAACGCTGGAGCGCTACCTTGGTGCCGCTGGCTGAGTCGATTGGTCTCCTGCTGCAAATGCTGCGCGACTCAGGCGCAGCGCAAATGGTCACTGCGCCTGAGGGCGTTTACCAGCAAAACCTGCCGCAAGGCCGTAGCTTTCAATTACTGCGGCTGCGGATTGACCCGAGCTTGGGCTTGATCCCCGAGATCAGCGGCAATCGCTTGATCGTGTCGGTGCGGCTGATGCGCCATGAGAGCGATGACCGTCTGCATCTAGCTACTACCGATGCGTCTTTTGAATTGACGCTTTGCGCCTGAAGGCGATTGAGATGTCGGCCGATTCTGCTGTTGACAAGATCGTTGTCTGCCCTGTGTGCAAGGGTGACAGCGTGTACGCGCCCCGCAATGCCTATCGCCCCTTTTGTAGCCAGCGCTGTAAAAACATCGACTTTGGGGCCTGGGCCAGTGAGGGTTTTCGCATGCCAGTGGATACGCCGCCCGATGATGCTGCTTACGGAGATCCAAAATTGCAGTAACTTTATGAAGGCCAACGATGCTGCATAAATTTTTGTGGATTTCTGCGTTGT
>JBBAPP010000130.1:0-4773 GCA_040400775.1 Polaromonas sp.
GTGCGGTACCGCTGGTAGGCAGTACGTGGTTCGGGCCGGCGCAGTAGTCGCCCAAGGATTCACTGGTGTAGGCACCCAGGAAAATAGCGCCTGCATGCCTTAGCAGGGGCTCCCATTGATGCGGGTCGCGGCTGCTGACTTCAAGGTGTTCGGGCGCAATGCGGTTGCTGATGTCGCAGGCCTCTTGCATGCTACGGGTGTGGATGAGCGCGCCTCGGTCAGTCAAAGACTTGGCGATGATGGCGGCGCGCGGCATGCTGGGCAGCAGGCGGTTGATGGCTTCTTGCACTGCATCAATGTAGGCCGCGTCAGGGCAGAGCAAAATGCTTTGCGCCAACTCGTCGTGTTCGGCCTGGCTGAACAAGTCCATCGCCACCCAGTCGGCGGGCGTGGTGCCGTCGGCCAGTACCAATATCTCGGAAGGTCCGGCAATCATGTCAATGCCCACCATGCCAAACACACGCTTTTTGGCGCTGGCCACGTAGGCGTTACCAGGGCCGGTAATTTTGTCGACCTTGGGCACCGTTTGCGTGCCGTAAGCCAGTGCGGCGACGGCCTGTGCACCGCCAATGGTAAAGGCGCGGGTAACGCCAGCAACGTAAGCCGCAGCCAACACCAAGGCATTCTTTTCACCCTTGGGGGTGGGCACCACCATGATGATTTCGCCAACGCCAGCCACGTTTGCAGGAATGGCATTCATCAGCACTGATGACGGGTACGCCGCCTTGCCACCCGGTACGTAAATGCCTACGCGGTCCAGTGGCGTGACTTTTTGGCCGAGCAGCGTGCCGTCTTCGTCGCGGTAGCTCCAGCTTTGGCCATTGGCTTTTTTTTGTGCCTGGTGATAAGTGCGAACCCGCTGGGCAGCCGCCTGAAGTGCGTCGCGTTGGGCGGCAGGTATGGCCTCAAACGCGGCTTTGAGTTCGGCTTGCGTCAATTCAAGGGCATGCATGGACGCCACGTCAAGGCCATCAAAACGCGCGGTGTAGTCAAGCACTGCTGCATCACCGCGCTTTTGCACGTCAGCCAAAATATCTGCCACGCGCTGCTCAATGGCGGCATCGGTTTCGGCTGACCAGTGCAAACGCGCCTGAAATTCAGCCTCAAAAGTACTTGATATCGTTGAAATACGGGCAGGAGCAGCTACTAAAGTCATAGCGTTTAAGATTTCTTCAGTTTTACTTTTTAACGGCTAAGGCAAACGCATCAATGATCTTGCGGATCGGCGCTTGCTTTAATTTCAAAGCAGTCTGGTTGACAACCAGGTGCGAGCTGATGTCCATGATGCGTTCGACTTCTATCAAATGGTTGGCTTTGAGGGTGTTGCCGGTAGACACCAAGTCCACAATCGCGTCAGCCAACCCGGTCAGTGGTGCCAGTTCCATGCTGCCATAGAGCTTGATCAAGTCAACATGTACGCCTTTGGAGGCAAAAAATTCGCGCGCAATAGCGATATATTTGGTCGCGACTGTCATGCGCGAGCCTTGCTTCATCGCAGCGGCATAGTCAAAACCTTCGCGCACAGCGACGCTGATGCGACATTTGGCGATTTGCAAATCTAAAGGTTGGTACAAGCCTTGTGTCCCTGATTCAAGCAGCGTGTCTTTACCCACCACGCCCATGTCCGCGCCGCCGTACTGCACATAGGTCGGTACATCCGTGGAGCGCACCAGCAAAACCCGTACATCCGGCTGGTTGGTGTCCAAAATCAGCTTGCGCGATTTGTCCGGGTCATCCAGCACCTCAATGCCTGCGCTTTTAAGCAGCGGCAAGATGTCGTCAAAAATTCGGCCTTTGGATAGAGCAATCGTGATCATGACTGCACCTCGCCTGTTACCAAACGCAAGCCGCAGGGCCGGCTCTGCCGGACTACAGGCTGGCGACCCTCTAGTGGGGCTGCGTAGTACACGAAGTGACAAGCCTGGGGGCTGGTTGCTGTGATCATGATTTGAGTCTTTCGATATCGGCACCGATACCACGCAACTTCGCTTCCATCTGGTCATAGCCTCTGTCCAGATGGTAAATACGGTCAATCAATGTTTCACCATCCGCCACCAAACCAGCTATCACCAGGCTGGCCGAGGCACGCAAGTCGGTCGCCATGACGGCTGCGCCAGACAATTTTTCTACCCCTTCCATGACGGCCACTTTGCCTTCAATCTGGATTTTGGCACCCAGGCGCACCATTTCATTGACGTGCATGAAACGGTTTTCAAAAATCGTTTCTGTGACTGTGGCCGAACCATGTGACACCGCATTGAGCGCCATGAACTGGGCTTGCATATCGGTTGCAAAACCGGGGTATTCGGTGGTCCGAAACGATTGGGCTTTCAATCGGCCTTGGGATTTGATGTGCATACCACCTGCAATCGCAGTCACTATTGCGCCTGCTTCGCGCAGCTTGTCAACCAGCGCGTCCTGGTGGTCAGCACGGCCGTGCAGCAGCGTCACATCACCACCGGTAGTGGCTACTGCGCACAAGAAGGTACCGGTCTCAATCCGGTCGGCTACCACTTGATGGGTGCAGCCATACAAACGCTGAACCCCCTGAATACGAATGCGGCGCGTCCCGTGACCTTCAATTTTTGCACCCATTTTGATGAGCATCTCAGCCAAGTCAGCAATCTCGGGTTCTTGCGCTGCGTTTTCTAGAATGGTTTCACCTTCAGCCAGTGTGGCCGCCATCAACAAGTTTTCAGTGCCGGTCACCGTCACCATATCGGTGGTGATGCTGCAGCCTTTTAACCGCGTACGACCTTTAGGCAACTTGGCAATCATGTAGCCGTGCTCGACCACCATCTCAGCACCCATGGCCTGCATACCTTTGATGTGCTGGTCCACTGGGCGCGAGCCAATCGCGCAGCCGCCTGGCAACGACACCGTGGCTTGGCCAAAACGCGCCAGCAAGGGCCCTAGCGCCAACACCGATGCACGCATGGTTTTAACCAGTTCGTATGGTGCTTCAGGAGACGTCAAACTGCCTGCATGGATACTGACCGTGCTTGGCACATCTTTGTTGCGCTCTGCGACAACGCCCATATTCCGGATCAGCTTGAGCATGGTCGACACGTCTTGCAAACCGGGTACGTTTTCTAAGGTGACCGTATCGGCCGTCAACAGCGCAGCGCACAGCTCTGGCAGTGCCGCATTTTTAGCGCCTGAAATAATCACCGTCCCGTTCAGCGTTTTACCGCCTTTGATGCGTAACTTGTCCATGGTTCAGGGGTTTGGGTTACTTGCCCACTCAGCGGGCGTGAAGGTTTTCATCGACAGCGCATGCACCTCATTGGTCTGGATGCGACCGCCCAGCGTCGCGTAGACTTTTTGGTGGCGTTGAATCAGGCGTTGGCCTTCAAAACTGCTGGAGACAATTGTCGCGTACCAGTGCTGGCCGTCGCCTGACAGCTCGATGTGCTCGCACGGTAAGCCGCTAGAGATGATGGTTTGGAGTTCTTCGCTGGTCATATTTAATTTTCTTCTAGTGGCGAATCTTGTAGCCGGTGCGCAGCATATTGACAGCGATGGCACTCACCAGCAGCAAGGCGGTTGATACGATGCCTAGGCTCAACCAAGGCGACACATCGCTAACGCCAAAAAACCCGTATCTGAAACCGTCAATCATGTAGAAAAAAGGGTTCAGGTGGCTGACGGTTTGCCAGAACGGTGGCAGCGAATGGATAGAGTAAAACACACCACTTAAAAACGTCATGGGCATGATGACAAAGTTTTGAAACGCCGCCATTTGGTCGAACTTGTCTGACCACAGCCCAGCGATCACGCCCAGCGCACCCAGCATGGCAGCGCCCAGCAGCGCGAACAGCACAATCCATAACGGATAGGCAAAGTCTGGCCGGCCGAAATAGGCGGTCACGACAAAGACCCCCGTGCCTACCAGCAAACCGCGCGCTATGGCTGCGCCCACATACGCCAAAAACCAGTGCCAGTGCGACAGTGGGGTGAGCAACACAAACACCAGACTGCCCATGATTTTGCTTTGAATCAGGGACGACGAACTGTTGGCAAAAGCGTTTTGCAGCACGCTCATCATGACCAGGCCAGGTACCAAGAACGCGGTGTAATTGACTGTGCCATAGACCTTGACCTGGCCTTCTAGCACATGACCAAAAATCAACATGTACATGACAGCCGTCAGCACTGGTGCGCCCACGGTTTGAAAGCCGACTTTCCAAAAACGCAGGGTTTCTTTGTAGAGAAGTGTTTGCATGCCGATCATGCCGTCACCGCCGTTTTTTCAGACATCACTTCGAGGAAAACATCCTCAAGATCAGCTTTTCTTATTTCTACATCTTCGGCCACTAAACCAGCCTCACGAATGGCTGCCAAATACTGCTCAATTTCGTTCGCATTGTGCGCGGGGAACTGCACTATACGGCCCGTAATACGTGCTTTGTCAGCCAGCACTTTTGGCAACTCACGGTCAATCTTGAAGCGCAGCACATTAGACGATGCGGCCTTGAGCAATTCAGAGGTTTGCGCCAGCGCTACCACCTTGCCCTGCTTGAGCATGGCGATCCGGCTGCACAGTGCTTCTGCCTCTTCCAGGTAATGCGTTGTCAGCAACACCGTGCTTCCCTGCTTGTTAAGCTTGGCGATGAACTGCCACAAGGTTTGCCGCAATTCGACATCGACCCCTGCGGTTGGCTCGTCCAGCACAATCACTTGCGGCTTGTGAACCAGTGCTTGCGCCACCAACACGCGGCGCTTCATGCCACCGGAGAGCTGCCGCATATTGGCGTTGGCCTTGTCAGCCAG
>JBBAPP010000130.1:4873-6977 GCA_040400775.1 Polaromonas sp.
GTGGATGAATCAAACTGCGTCAAAGCACTGGCATCTAGTACCACGTTGGTTGCCTGGGTGGCTAATTGCACTTTCAACCCGCGCGCAGTCTCAAGCGCCTGAGCGAGGGTAACGGCAGCGGGTAAGGTCAGCACAAAAAACCTTTCAAGACTTTTTGGCGTTGTTGGTTTTGTTCCGCTCTGACAGCGTAACAATCAGGCCATCAATACCTTTGGCGCTGATTTCTTGGGCAAACTGGGTGCGGTAGGTTTCTACCAGCCAAACACCGAGCACATTCAAATCATAAATCTTCCAGCCGGTGGTGGTTTTTTCAAGGCGGTAATCCAGCTGAGCAGGGTCGCCACGACCCATTACTTCGGTACGCACCACAACTTCAGTGTCACCAGCCGCAGCCCGCAAAGGCTTGACGTTGATGGTCTGGTCTTTGACCTGAGACAAGGCACCCGAGTAGGTGCGAATCAATAGAGTTTTAAACTCGTCTTGCAGTTTTTTTTGCTGCTCTGGCGTGGCCTGGCGCCAGCTGCGGCCCACGGCCGATGCCGTCATGCGGGTGAAGTTGACGTTCGGCATGACCTGGCTTTCAACCAGCGCCATCACTTTGCCCATGTCGCCGGATTGCATGAGCTTATCGGCTTTTATTTTATCCAGCACATCAGAAGACAGACGCCGGATCAAGGCATCAGGCGCCTCATCAGATGCGTAAACGGCGGGCGCAGCAAGTATGGCCGAGCTGATCAAAGCGGCAGCAAGCTGTGCAAGGGTTCTACGTAACATATTTGGCTTTCAAAAATTGACGGGACCTGACCATAACGCGGTGCTGCGTCAAATGGGTACAGCCTGGAGGTGATTTATTTGGCAGATGGCGCTGGCAGATCAAAGCGCTCTTCTTTGATTGGGCTGGCGTTGCCGATGGATGAGGCCCGGCGCAGCAGGTACAGATCGCGTGCAAAACTGTATTTGTCCAGCGCCGCTTGGTCGAGAAACTTGGTCGCGCCCAGCAGGTCAGCGCGCTTGTCAACCACGCGCAGCACCGCCAAAGCATTGCGGGTCGTAGCATTGTTTAAATTAGCGACCAGATTAGCTCTGCCGTCGACGACAGTACCCACGGTGTCACGCACCGACGACGGCCCTAACAGAGGCAACACCACATAAGGGCCTGCATCAAAACCCCAAACACCAAGCGTTTGTCCGAAATCTTGCTTGTTTTTAAGCAATCGCATCTCGGTACCAACGTCGAGCAGACCACCCAAACCAAGGGTGGTGTTGACGCCAACCCGCATGAAGGTCTCCAAAGATTCTTTGATGTTGAATTGCAGCAGGTTGTTGGCCACTGACCAGACATCTGCAATATTGCCAAAAAAATTGCGGACACCGGTTTTAACCGGGGAAGGCGTGATGTCCTCATAGGCGGTTGCTACGGGAAGCAAAAGCGCACGGTCAACGCCTTCATTGAAGTTGTAGACGGCCCGGTTCAAGGGCTCCATCGGATCCGAAGGATTGGCATTCGGACCGGTTGCGCAGCCTTGGGCCAAAACCACGACCCAGCCGAGCGCCAACACGCTCAGGCATTTTTTGGTGGCATTGGAAAAAATCATTTTTTATCGCTACGCCCTGTATCCGCTGTCGCAGCAGCGCTGCTGTCGGCAGCTTTGCTGAACAAAAACTGGCTGATCAGATTTTCAAGTACCACAGCAGACTGGGTTTGATTGATCACATCGCCCGCTGCCATGTTCTTTTCGCTCGCGCCAGCCTCGATGCCGATGTACTGTTCACCCAGCAAGCCGCTGGTCAATATTTTGAGCGAAGAATCCTTGGGGAACACATACTTGCTTTGCATGGCCAGATGAACACTGGCTTGATAAGACTTGTCATCAAAAACGATGTTTTCAACCCGGCCAATCACCACACCTGCGCTTTTGACGGCGGCGCGGGCTTTCAGGCCACCAATATTGTCAAACTTGGCGGTCACTTTATAAGACGTGTCGAAGTTCAAGCTCAGCAAGTTAGCTGACTTGAGCGCCAAAAACAAAATAGCAGCCGTGCCTATCAGCACAAACAAGCCTACCCACAGATCATTTTTTGAACGTTGCATTGTTTTCTTTGA
>JBBAPP010000131.1:0-6974 GCA_040400775.1 Polaromonas sp.
TCAGCCCGGTTCAAGAATATGCCACCAAAGTTGTGAGCTGCGCAACCGGCGATGTACCCGAAACGGCGTTGCAAGGCCAAGTGCCAGCGGCGCTGCGGGTAGCGGGCTTTAAGGGCTTTAACTGCAACATGGAACTGGCGGGGCAGCTATTGGGTGTAGGCGGCAGCATTTCCTCTGCCACCTTTAAAGACAATGCGGGCCGCACCTGTGCCTACCATGGCACAGCGGCTCCCCCACGCCCGCCCGGTGTTACGCCTCCTTCCGGTGTACCGGTCATTGACATTACGGACGCGACAAAGCCGGTGCGCACCATGTCATTGACTACACCAGCCATGATCGATCCATGGGAGTCGCTGCGTGCCAACCCTATCCGTCAAATGCTGTTTGCAGACTCAGGCTACTCTAAGACAGGCTTGGGTACTGGGGGTCCAGAAATTGATATTTACGACTTGTCAGCCGACTGCCGTACCCCGCAGCTGTTGACGTCCACCGCCCTGACCTACACCCAGGCTGACGGCACCCAGGCACCCATCAATGGCCACGAGGGAAATATTTCGCCCGATGGACTGACCTACTACGTTGGCGACCTCACGAACAATTTTTACCACGCAGTCGACGTTAGCAACCCAACGCGGCCTAAAGTGGTAGCGAGCTATGCCATGGCCAGTTCACCGATTGGCAAATCGCCGCATGGCCTGTCGGTCAGCATCGATGGCACGCGGCTGTATGCAGTCGGTTACGACTTAGGCAGCCCGGCCGATCTGGTCAACCCCAACTTCAAGGCTAACAACGGTTTCATTACCTTGGATGTCTCGGACATTCAGGCGCGCAAGCCCACACCGCAATTTCGCGTAGTGTCTTCGGTGGCGTACAAAGATGGCAATGTGGCGCAGCACACCGTGATTACCAAGATCAATGGCAAGCCTTATATCGTGATGGTTGACGAAGCCGGCCCGGCAGGTCTGTTTACTGTTGCCTCGGCCCGCGCGGCCTGTGCAGCAGGTTTGCCACCATTTCCATTGGCGCGCATCTACGACATGAGCGACGAAACCAAGCCGGTGTTGGTCTCCAAGCTCAAGCTTGAAACCCATGATGTCAAAAACTGCGATGCGGTGCTGCCCGATGTGGCTGACCTGGCGGTTTTTACCTACGGTAGCCATTACTGCTCGGTGGACGACACCGCCAACGCCACGGCCATGGCATGCTCGTACTGGAATTCTGGCGTACGGGTGTTTGACATTCGCAACCCGGCCCAGCCGAAAGAAATCGCTTACTTCAACCCGCCCGGTACTACAACGCCTGCCATTGGCTCGGGTCATGTGAGTTTGGGCCAGTGGCGAGCAGGTGGTCCAGACTGGTGCGCCTCACGCCTGGACTTTGATAAAGCCACAGGCACGCTCACGACCATGTGCCAGGACAACGGGCTGTACGTGTTCAAGTTCAAAAACAACGTCTGGCCCTTTAAAACGTAAAGCACTTTGGCAGCTGTACGGTATTTTTATACCAAGGTTCTCAAACAATTCTCTTGTCCTTCAAAAAGGTTGGCCATGCTTCAAATATCGAGTGATCTGAAAGTTTTATTAGCCTGCTGCGCTTTGGTGCTGTCAGCTTGCGGCGGCGGGGGCACGGACAGGTCTAGCATCAGCACGCTATTGGATGTCATCCAAGACCCAGTGACCGGCTTGATCAGCCCGGTTCAAGAATATGCCACCAAAGTTGTGAGTTGCGCAACCGGCGATGTGCCTGAAACGGCCTTGCAAGGTCAGGTACCAGCGGCGCTGCGGGTAGCGGGCTTCAAGGGCTTTCATTGCAACATGGAGCTGGCGGGGCAGCTATTGGGTGAAGGCGGCGGCGTTTCATCCGCCACCTTTAAAGACAATGCGGGCCGCACCTGTGCCTACCACGCCACAACAGCGCCAAAACCTGGTCGTGTCAATCCAGGCGTGCCAGTGATCGACATCACAGATCCAACCAAGCCGGTTCGAACCATGTCTCTGACCACACCAGCCATGATCAATCCGTGGGAGTCGCTGCGTGCCAACCCTATCCGTCAAATGCTTTTTGCAAACGCCGGGGTCACTTCGACAGGCTCAAGTTCAGGCGGTCCTGAAGTCGATATTTACGACTTGTCAGCCGACTGTCGCACGCCGCAGCTCTTAAGTTCAACCGCCCTGACCTACACCCAGGCCGACGGCACTACAGCACCCATCAAGGGGCATGAGGGCAACATCTCGCCCGATGGACTGACCTACTACGTTGGCGACCTCACCAACAAGTTTTACCATGCGGTCGATGTGAGCAACCCAACGCGGCCTAAAGTGGTTGCGAGTTTTGACATGCTCAACTCGCCGATTGGCAAGTCGCCGCACGGCTTGTCGGTCAGCCCCGATGGCACGCGCTTGTATGCGGTGGCGTTTGACACGGGTAGTCCGGCCGACCTGGTCAACCCCAACTTCAAGGCCAATACCGGTTTCATCACCCTGGATGTCTCTGACATTCAGGCGCGCAAGCCCACACCGGAGTTTCGCGTGTTGTCTTCGGTTGCTTATAAAGATGGCAATCTGGCGCAACACACCGTAATCACCAAGATCAATGGCAAGCCTTATATCGTGATGGTTGACGAAGCCGGCTCGGCAGGCTTGGCCACTGTCGCATCGGCTAAGGCAGCTTGCGCGGCAGGTCTGCCAGCATTTCCACTGGCGCGGATTTACGAAATGAGCGACGAAACCAAGCCGCTGCTGGTCTCCAAGCTCAAGCTTGAAACCCATGATGTCAAAAACTGCGATGCGGTGCTGCCCGATGTGGCTGACCTGGCGGTTTTTACCTACGGTAGCCATTACTGCTCGGTGGACGACACCGCCAACGCCACGGCCATGGCATGCTCGTACTGGAATTCTGGCGTACGGGTGTTTGACATTCGCAACCCGGCCCAGCCGAAAGAAATCGCTTACTTCAACCCGCCCGGTACTACAACGCCTGCCATTGGCTCGGGTCATGTGGGTTTGGGTCAGTGGCGAGCCGGTGGTCCGGACTGGTGCGCCTCACGGCTTGACTTTGACAAGGAACGTGGGCTGCTGACGACCATGTGCATGGATAACGGGCTGCTGGTCATGAAGTTCAAAAATAACGTCTGGCCCTTCAAGATTTAGTGCCTACCACTGCAGGTCGGCCATACCCGTACCGCTGCAGCCCTATTTCAGAAACGTGCACAAGGTCACAAGGTCATAAGGTCACATGAAGCATCGCTTTTTTATTCTTGGTTTCTTTCTCGCTGCCCTCAACCTGCAAGCGCAAGCCTTTGAAAGTGATGTGCATTTTGGCCTGACCAAGTGGCTGGCTTTGAAAGCTGGCTTTACCGAAGCGCAAGCCGAGGCAGTGGCCACCGGCAACCAGCGTACAGATGCCGGCATGATGGACAGCATTGAACTGGTACTTGAATACGCCTGCCTTGAAAAACACCTTGACGCGGCCAAGGTCGCGCAGACCTACCATTTCGCCAGCGCTAGCAAATTACCAGCGTCGCCGACCCAGCGCGTTATCACTGCCGGCAGCCCGGCCTCGCGCCGCGCAGTCGATGCCGTGATGGCTTCAGCGGGTAACGACAAAGCTGCTTTTATGCTGCTGCGTTTTGGTGAAGGGCTGCACCTGCTACAAGATTCGTGGGCTTACCAAGGTACGCCCGATACGCCTGAATTTGACGACCCCGCCTTGCGCTGCGACCCCACTCTGGCCTGGGCTGCACCAGCCGCACGCGGCGGCTGGAACAGCCACCGGCCTGATCTGGCAAAAGCCTGGCCTGATGACACCAAGGCTATGGCCTTGGCAAGCTATCAATATCTGAAGCAGTACCCCAAAATTGCCGGGCAAACGAGGGTGGCGGCCGAATGGGACGCATTGCTTGATCCCCTGACCGGCTTTTTGCAGGCTACCAGCAAAGTGCAAAAAAAGCATTGGTTCAATGCCCAAGGCATTGCCGACACCACATTTCTTGACGGTATCTCGCTGCCGGATGGCAAGGGATGGAACCCTGTTACCTGGAGTGGTAGACGTTTACCGCAGCTTAAAAGTAGCGGTTCGACTCAGTACGGCGTCGCTATTGACACCCGAAATTTTTATGACAATTTTTTTTCCCAGTGGCTCGCTTCGGACGACCTGAACAAGTCGCTTGATGGCGCACTGGGTCAGTCCATTGGTCTGCAGCGTCAGCCCGACTTGCGCGCCCGGTTAAAAATTTGGCGACTGCGAGACCATGGCTCGGTTGCTGACTTGGCGCATGCCCAAGCCAGCTTGACCCGTGCACAGGTTCAAACTGTAGAGGCGCTACAAAAAAATCCTGCAGCGACTGTACGTTATGCCAATTTGGCGGATGCGTTTTTTCCGTTGTTGCAGCAAGGGCCTGGCGTTTCGCCCCTGTTGCCTTACGTGATTCACACGCTGGCACCTTCTAAAGAAGGCAACCCACGCGCCATTGCAGTCACCAAACTGCGGCATGTTCCTTATGATGAATTGGGCTTCATTGCGGAGAACACCAAAGGCGGCTGGAAAGTGGTCCGACTTGTGACGGCCGTAAACCATTAGCGATTAACGCAATACAAACTGCTGGTAGCAAGTTTATGAAATTCAATTTTCTATTCGCTGGCTTGGTGCTTTTGTGCGGGTCTGGCGCAAGCTGGGCTCATACCTTTGCCACACCTTACACCTTGCCAGTACCTTTTTGGATGTACGCCTATGGTGCCTCGGCAGCCTTGGTGTTGTCTTTTGTCATCGTTGGACTTGTTACTCGTGACCCAAATCTAACCCCTGAGTTAAGGTTTGCTGGCGTTGGACACCCACCTTTGACCAACGAGAAGTCTGGCGTTCTGCCAGGCTTGGGATTTGCCCGAATCGCCAGTGTGTTTTTTTTGGGACTGACGATCGCCACGGGGATGTTAGGCACACAAAATTCGTTTGCCAACTTCAATATGACGTTTTTCTGGGTCATTTTTGTCTTGGGATTTGCTTACCTGACAGCCGTGTTCGGTGGCATCTATGACCTGATCAATCCTTGGCGTACCCTGTGCGAGTGGATTGAAACGCGCTGGCCACAGGCTTTTCAGCCGGTCTGGGCCAACTACCCTGATGCGCTCGGTGCCTACCCGGCTCTGCTCTTGTACATGGGTTTCATTTGGTTGGAATTGTTTGGCCACACCACCCCGCGCAGTCTAGCCTTGGCCTTGATCGCTTACACCGCTATAAACCTGACGGGTGCGCGATTGTTTGGACTGAACGCCTGGTTTCGCCATGGCGAATTTTTCGGGGTGTTTTTGCGGCTGATTGCCTATATGGCGCCGATTGCCTACACGCCTCAGCCGTCCGCTTCCAGCAAGGGCGAGGTCAGATTCAAGCTACAGCAACCCTTTGTGGGACTGCTGCGCGAGCAACCGGGGCACTTCAGTATGGTGGTGTTCATTTTGTTCACGCTGTCTTCCACAGCCTACGACGGTGTGCATGCATCCGGCCCCTGGAGCCGCGTTTTCTGGGCGGGTATTTACCCACTCATAGAGCCATTGGTAATAGCGATATCGGCTCAGCCTTATATGCTGGCGGCCAAAATTTTTCACCAATGGCAATGGCTGGCATTGTTTGGCTCGCCCGTGCTCTACCTGGCGCTGTTCCTCGGAGCGCTCAAACTCATGCAATTAACGCTCAAGAGTACGCAGTCGTTGAACGCCTTGGCACTGGCCTTTGCGCACACGCTGGTGCCGATTGCATTTACCTACCATGTCAGCCATTACTACACCTTGCTGTTGTCACAGGGTACGCAATTGGTGCAACTCGCCATGGATCCTTTCGGATGGGGCTGGAACCCATTGGGCTTAGCCTCAACTGCTGTAGCCCCCGTTTTTATTGACGCCAATATCATCTGGCATACCCAGGTCGGTGTGATTTTGGCTGGCCATGTGGTCAGCGTTTACCTGGCACATATCGTATCGCTACGCTTGTTCGGCAATGCCCGAAGGGCGATGCTGAGCCAGTGGCCAATGCTGCTGCTGATGGTTGGGTTGACGGCTGGCGGTCTATGGATTTTATCGCTTCCGATCGCGGCAACCAGTGTGGCGCTGCCGGCAGAACTTTTAAATAAATTTTTAAAAACCAGCGGCTAGAAAAGTAAATTTTTGATGCCGAAATAGCTTCGCTGGCGCTGGGTTTTTTTAGGTCTTGGCCGCGTTTGCGGTGGGATATCTGCAATTCTCATCCCATCCGTCTTGAACGATAATAAAATTATGACATCAGACCATTTATTAGCAGGTAAAAATAAATATTGGTTGCCCAAAGCCATGGCGGCATGCCTTGGCGCAGGAGCTGCGGCAAGTTTGGTTTTTTTTGGGGTGCAGTTGTCAACCCCGCTGGCGCTACCGTTAACCGCTGCGCCTGTTTCATTGATCGGCTCGCCACAAAATGTCAGTGCATCCGTAGCGCGCGCCCTAGGCGTCGCAGTCCCATCAACCTTGCAAGTGGCCCCCACTGACAGTCAGTTCAAGTTGTTAGGGCTGATTTCATCCGCGTCAGGTCGAGGCAGCGCACTGATTGCCACAGACGGCCAATGGCCCAAGGCCTACCGCGTCGGCCAAAGCGTCAAAGATGACCTTTTGCTTGTGTCTTTGTCAGCCACACAAGCCGTACTGAGATCTCCTAGCACCCAGTTGCTGCTGGACTTGCCAGTGGTTGACAAGCCATAAAACTTATTAACGTTTTATAGGACGGCCGCTTGGCCGATCGCAGTCACGGCCACCGCGTTAACGAACCACTTGTTCCGTTGCCAAATCATCCGTGCACTTTGTCGGCTTCGCTAGCCGTACGCTTGTACTGTTGTCGCTTTGCCTTCAGGTCCACGAATGGTGTGGAAATAGAATCAGAATCGATGCGTTAGTCCATTTCGAAATCATCCGTGTCGTTGTTGCTTCGCATTGTCGTGCTAGAGCACTGCCTGCGGC
>JBBAPP010000132.1:0-6901 GCA_040400775.1 Polaromonas sp.
CTGCCTGTGGGACAGTGGCGGTACTTGATGCCGCATGAAGGGTTTTAAGGCCTGTGCCCGTCGGATTTTGGCATTTTAGGGATGTTTTAGGTCTCTAGCCCAATGGATTCGGGCGCAATATGCTGCTAAATTAATAGCGAATAGAAGTCTTCGCCAAACGCCTCGCTAGCCGCCACAATCGGTTGATGACCAAAGCCACTTTGCTTGAACAGATCAACAAGCTGCCCACCTACCTGCATATGTCAGACATTCAGGGCCTGAGCCAGCTGGCCACCCAGGGTGTGCTGGGCGTGGCTGGCTTGGCTGAAAGCGTGCAGGGCAATGTGTATAAAGCGCTGGCCACGCCGTTTGGGCTATTGGGAGCCAAATTTATAGATCCGGCGGCAGGCAGCAGCGGCGTCAAGCCGAGTGGCATTACCGGGTTGGTCTACGGCGGCATCCAGGGCATCACGCGCCTGGCGGGCGGCACGGTCAACGCGGCTTTAAGCAAAGCCGCGCCGCTGATGAGCGCGCGTTTTGGCACACCGGACTCGTCGCCAGAACGTGAAGCCATGCTGTCGGCCATCAACGGCGTGCTGGGTGACCATTTGCTGGCTACCGCCAACCCGCTCACCATCACGATGCGCCTGCGCCACGAAGGCGAGCCGCTGCTGCTGGATAAAGCCGCTCTTAAAGAGCGCTTACCGCACGCATCTGGCAAGCTGCTGGTGCTGCTGCATGGCCTGTGCATGAATGACTTGCAGTGGACCACCGGCGGCAAAAATGAAGCGGCCTACAACCATGCCGATGTTTTGGCAAGGGCCTTGGGCTACACACCGGTCTATCTGCACTACAACACCGGCCTGCACACCTCGATCAACGGCCGGCAGTTTTCCAACTTGCTTGAAGAACTGCTAAAAGCCTGGCCGCAGCCGGTTGAAGACTTGACGCTGATGGCGCACAGCATGGGTGGGCTGGTCAGCCGCAGTGCCTGCCATGCTGCCGAACAAGCTGGCATGGCTTGGCGACACGGGCTGAAAAATATCGTGTTTTTAGGCACGCCGCATCACGGCGCACCGCTGGAACGGGTCGGCAACTGGATTGACACCACGCTGCTCAGCAAGCGGGTGACTCGACCATTCGCCGCCATAGGCCAGATCCGCAGCAGCGGCATCACCGACTTGCGCTATGGCCATGTACTGGCATCAAGCTGGGAAGGCAAAGACCGATTTGAACGCGCACCAGATTCGCGCGAGCCGCTACCCTTGCCCGCTGGCGTCAGCTGCTTTGCCATAGCTGCCACCACGTCAAGCGAGGCCAGCGTTTTGAAGGATGCACTGATCGGCGACGGCCTGGTGCCCCTGCGCAGTGCTTTGGGCCAGCACGATGAAGCACCGCACTGCCTGAACTTTTCGCCGGACAACCAGTGGACGGCCTACGCCACAGGCCACATGGCGCTGTTGTCGCGCCCAGAGGCGGGTGCGCAGATCGTGCGTTGGCTTAAGGCTCAGTAACTGATGGTCACCGTGTGCGTCTGGGTGGCTGTGCAAGTGCCGCTGCTGCAAGTACCTGCTTGATTGGCCGGCATGGTGGCGCTAAGCGCGATGAACTGATTCAGGCCTATGCCGATGGCGCTTGAGGGGCTAACGGCGACGCTGTACGTCAGCCCCAATACCGTGGCTGTGGCGGGGCTGACAGCCGCCGTCCAGGGCAGGCCGCTGCTGCACTGCAGGTTGAAGCTTTGGCTGGCAACTTGCGGCGCTGCACTGAAGGATGTGTAGATAAAGGCCATCGTCGTCGGAAACGATTTGAAGACGCATTGGTTGTCCACCCCCACGCTGTAGGTGATGGGTGCTGCAGCCGTTAATGCGCCTGTATCGTGGTCGGGGAACTGGCCAAAAATATGGATGCTGTCGGTGTACACGCCCGCAGTGGGTGTGGCTCCGTTGGCACCGCCACTCAGTATTCGCAAACAGTAGGGAATATCAGCCACCTGCGACAGCGCCGCACCAAAATTGAGTGTGCCTGTGAAGACGTTGCTGCTGCCGGTTGCTGGCGCGTACCAGGTGGAGGCATTCTGGCATCCAGCAGAGCGCGCGAGCGTGTAGTTCAGGTGGTTCGCTGTTGCCCCTAATCTGACACGTCTTTGGCTACTGCTCGCCTGCAAGCCGTCGTCAGCTTTAAGACGATAGCTCAGGGTGGCTGGATCAGCGCTGGCACGGGTACAGGTAAGCCTGGCATTGCCTTGGCTGTCTTGAGGCGCCGGCAGTAACCCAAGGTATAACGCGCCTGTGCTGCTGGTGCTGACGCTGCAGCTGTACAGCGCCCAAGCCTGTGGGCTGGCAAATGCCGACACGGCCAGCGCTAGCCAGGAGATGTTGCGCAGCAAAAGTAAAAGAAGAAAGCGTTTCATCGTGTGATGGCGGTACAGGCCAGTGGCCCAACACGGGCAATTTCATCGCGTGCGTCTTCCGGCAACACAAGGCGCAAGGTACAACGGGTTTTTTTCCAGGTTAGCAAAATTTGGTTGCTGGTTTGCAGCCCCGTGATAAATACCTCACCACGGCGGGCTACAAAAAAAACTTGACTGTCGCCGACCAGTTCAATCTCCGCACCCGCAGGAGCGGGTTCGCCATCATCGAAAATAATTTTGACCAGCGCCCCCCGACCGCTCCGCACGGGGAACTTCAGCAGCGCTCCGCTGCGGCTGCTGGGCACGATAACTTGCTCAATGCTGTCCAGCTCAGCGCTGATGGGCAGCGCACTCGGCTCTAGCCGAATGTTGTTGGGCTGGTAGGGCAACAGACGCGGCACCAGCGCTTTGCCATCCTTGTCAGTGCGCGCCAAAACCTTACCCTGAAAACTCACACCCACGCCCGCATAGCCAGGTACTTCAACTAAGGCAAAGCTTTCTTGCACGCGCCGAGTGACAAAAAATTGGCTGTCAATTCCCACCAGTCCTCCTTGCGCACCCAGGCGCACCGTTTGCTGCGCTGCTGACGCATTGACATCCGCGCTGAGCAGGGCCTTGCTGGCCTGATAGGTCAGGCCGCCTTCAGCATAGCTTTGCGTGTTTCTTTGGCCTGCCAGCGTACGCCAGCCCAGGCCGGTGTCGTCGCGCAAACTTTGGCTGGCACTGGCATAGGCATCAGTCTGCCCATTGCGGCGGGTCAGGCTGCTGGACAGGGAAAGCTGTTGTTCAAGCGGCACCATCAACCCCAGGCTGACGGATGCGCTGTTGGCCTGTCCGTCACGCCGAATCACCCGCACTGCATTAAACAACAGCGAGGCACGCTCACCCACGCGAATGGCGTAGTTGGCGCTGTAAGTTGTCAGTGCGCTTTGCTCGTAGCGGTTGATCCGCGCATAACCCATACCGATCGTGCCAAAACGCGCTGTTGTGTAGCTGTAATTGCCAGACATTTGACGCCTGTACGGCAAGCTATCGCTAGCTTGGCCAATTTGCCGGTAGCCGCGCGATGCGCCTTCGCTGCGCAAGCTAAAACCGTGGCGTAACCTGGCGTTTTCAACACCCACCAGCCATAGCTGGCCGTTGCCCGCTGACGCATCACGGCTGGTGGCCACGACACCCTGCCCGAGCAGGCTATACGGCAGTGCAGACGCAAGCCCGACACCAGCGCCTTGTGTGCTTTGCCCCAGCTCAGCACGGGCTTCAACGGTCAGGCTTTTGTTCAGGCCGTAGCGCCAAATTCCGGATGCAAAGCGCTGACCATAGTCGGCATTGCGGGTGCCCAGGTTGCGTCGTATGGCACCGGCCTCAAAGCCCCAGTCGCTCAGGTTTTCTTCCAGTAGCGAGGCGTGGCTGAAAAAGTCTTGCACCAGCACCGTTTCCCGGCCCAGCACATCCCGCACCACCACTCGCGCCTGGCCGCTGCCAGTCAGCAAGGCAAAGTTATCAATGGCAAACGGACCAGTGGGTACTTGCGCGGTTTGGCGCAGTGCATCGTTGACGTACAGCTCAAGCGTGCTCGGCGCGCTGGATAAGCCCCTGAGCACCGGGAATGGCTGCGTGATAAAACCCGGCGACAAGCCAAAATTACGGCTGACCTGAAAACCACCAAAGTAAACTGAACGTCCCCAAGCGCCACTGCGCGTGCTGCTATCGCCGAGGCGTAGGGTCAGGTTCTGGTCCAGCATGTCGCGGTTGAAGGTGGTTTCCAGCCGCTGCACATTGCGGGTTGCCAGCGGGTCGCTGCCGATCAGGTTGCGAGCTGCATAGGTGCTCGTCAGCACGCCCCAGTGGTTGGACACACCCAACTCCAGCAGCGCCCCCAAGTCTTGTGTAGCCGCACTAGCGCGGCCGTTGCTATGGGTGTAGTTGAGGTCGTAATTAAAAAACCCCGACAACACAACAGGGCTGAGCTTGGGGCGCGCAGCAATGGGCGGGGTGAGCCGGGTGGCGGCAAAAGCTTGCGCTGAAAACATCAGTTTCAGCGATTGGTTGGCGCTGTTGAATTGCGCGCTAAAGCCCGGCACAGTGGTCAGGGCATACCAGTTTTGCCCTTGGTGTACGACGGGCTCGGCTTGTAAGTGTCGGTTGATACGCCACGCATCAAAGGCATCAGCTGGCGCATACAGCACATCGCCGCTCTCTATCAGCAGCCAACTGCCAGATGCCGCGCCGTTGACAGTAATCTCAAGCGGCAGCATGCGCGGCGGCGTGTTGCGTGCTGCTTGTGCTGCAACGCTTGGCTTGGTTGGGTTGCTAGGCGCGTCTTGGGCTTTCCCCGGGGCTGTGGTTTGCGCCAGCGCCGCGCAGCTACTGGCCATAAAAAGCGCCTGAACAAGTGGCCTTACAAAAGCTGCTGCAGGTTTGTATTTTGGCTTTGCAAGTCTGTATGGCGGCGTGCCGGTTTGCGGCTTGGGCTGCGAGAAAGCCCGGCATAAAAAGCGCATGCTGGGCGCCTTGCTCAAGGCAAGATGATGCTGAAGGCTTGCGATTTACCGTCGTCAAAAAGCACATGAAGTTGCGCTGGGCCTGGCGCGATGGCCTGCTGGCCATTGACACCCATGATTTTGCGTGCTCCCGGCAAAATGTAGGTGCCACCCTCAAAACGCCCCAATATGTGCTCGCCGCGCAGAAGGGTGATGTCACGCACTTGGGCGTAAGCGCTGCCCTGGTTGCTGCACCCCACCGCTACAGACTGCGCTGAACTGCGCGCTGCCGTACAGTCCATTTCGCGTTTAGCGGGTGGCGGGGTGATGAACACCGGCAACGACAAGGCCAGCCCAATTGGGACTTCAATGGTTTTGTCTTGCGACGCCAGCGCTTCAGGTACTTCACGCAGGGTCATGCGGTAAATCAACTGGCGGTTGGCATCTGCCGGCATCAGCCGCGCCAGCCGCACAACTTGCCGGGCACCGGCTGCCAGCCGGATGATGGGTGGCGACAACATCAGGTCTTCAGTGGGGACTTGTTCGTCCGTGCCATCTGGTTTTTGGCTCCAGGCGTTCAAGTCAGCCTGCAACACCATGTCGGTGCTCCCCTGGTTGGTGATGGTGACCGCGACGGCGCGGTCTGTGGGCCGCATGTAAATGCGAAGCGGCGAAACCGAAAACACGCCTGCCAGCACCGGCGCAGGGGTGGCGACAACAAGACTGGCTGCCAAAAAAACAACAGCGCCAAGACTGTGACGGGTGTGCATCATCCGCTATGTCGGTTGCTGCTGTAGGGCAATGCCTTGACTGGCAGGTGCAGGGTGTCTCTGACTTACCGCCCTGCCATGCCGGTCAGGCTGCTGGTGGCTGAAATTTGCCTTGCGCCTGCGGCGATCTGGCGGGCTGCCAACAAGCCAGCGCCCAGGCCTTAAAAGCCTGGCGCGCCGAGACTTGTTGTTATACATCGGGCCTGTCCTTGCAATGCTGGGTGAACGGCTATCGGCGAGGTGGTCAATCAGTATGTAATGGTCAGTGTGCGTTGCTTGTTGGTTGATGCTGAGTTGCTGCAGCTAGCAACAGCGCATGTACCGCTTTGAGCGGCGGCCATGTTGCCTGTAACGACATAAGACTGCGCTACACCACTTCCGGTTTTTCCAGTCCCGCCCCCAGTAATAGCCAGCGTGTAGGCCAAATCGGTAGATTGGTCGGTGTAGCTGCCACCAGTATCAAGCGCCATGCTGTAGGGCAAGGTGTTGGTGCAGCGAACGACAATATCGCTAGGGCTGGCAGTGGACGCTGCTGTTTGGAAAGATGTGTAGGTAAAAGTCACAGCTGTCGCGCTGTCGATCACGCATGCGCTGGTCAGCGTAGTGTTGGTGTCAAATGTATTCGTGGCGGTAGATGCAAAGGACGGTAATGTCGACGCGCTCAGCAATGAAAGGGCGGTCACAAAAGTTAGTTTTTTCATGCTAAAACCTTTAAATGTAAAAATAAACTTACAAAAATTTGTAAGTAAAAGTACTTTAAATGGTAGTCAATTCGTTGTCAAGCAAAAAAACAGCAAAAAATAAAGCGGGAATAAAGTAAAAAATAAAACAGCGAAAAAAAAAGCCTTGACCATGTACTGGCATCAAGCTGGGAAGGCAAAGACCGATTTGAACGCGCACCAGATTCGCGCGAGCCGCTACCCTTGCCCGCTGGCGTCAGCTGCTTTGCCATAGCTGCCACCACGTCAAGCGAGGCCAGCGTTTTGAAGGATGCACTGATCGGCGACGGCCTGGTGCCCCTGCGCAGTGCTTTGGGCCAGCACGATGAAGCACCGCACTGCCTGAACTTTTCGCCGGACAACCAGTGGACGGCCTACGCCACAGGCCACATGGCGCTGTTGTCGCGCCCAGAGGCAGGTGCGCAGGTGCTGCAGTGGCTAGGAAAGCGCGGACTTATTCCGCGCGCTTTATGATCACTTGGCTTAGGCGGTCTACGGCGTTGGTTTTCTTGCAAATATTCCCGATATTTGCCGCAA
>JBBAPP010000133.1:0-5115 GCA_040400775.1 Polaromonas sp.
CAACACGGCTTGCAGCCTGTCGGACAACAGCCGTGCGTGCTGGTCTAGGGGGCCGCCTGCGGGAAAGCCAATCACCACGCGGATGGGCTTGTCTGGGTAGGCCGCAAAGGCGCTGCTGGCCATCAGCGAGGTTGCTAAAAAAGCGCTGGTTAAAAAGCTTTTCATGATTTTTCAATGGGCTGGTTGAATCGTTTAATAATAGCAATTGCCTGCCAAGCGTCGTCCCATGGGCGACACTGTTTTATCAGGAGCTTCCCCGATGCGGCGCGCGCCAAGTACAGGTAGGCTTGCAGCAACTTCTGGAGCAGCTTTTGTCATTCCCATCGCATCAACGTCACTACGCCATCTGGCCCAAGCGCATTCCGCGCAATATCACTGCGCCCGCCACATCGTTGTGGCAAAACTTGGCCACCAACACACTGCGCTTTCCGAACAAGCCCGCCTTGGTCTTTTTTGACCGTATCTTGACTTACCGTGAGGTGATGACCCAGGCCGAGGCGCTAGCCGCCACCTTGGTGCGTATGGGGGTTAAAAAAGGTGACCGGGTGGTGCTAAACATGCAAAACTGCCCGCAGTGGGTGGTGGCGCATTTTGCTATTTTGCGCGCCAATGCGGTGGTGGTGCCGGTCAACCCGATGAACCGGGCTGAAGAATTGAAGCACTACATTTTGGACCCGGATGCGAAGGTCGCCATCACCTCTGCAGATCTGGCTGCCGAGCTGGCCAAGGCCAATGCACAGCTCTCGGCCCAGGATCGATTGAGCCACATCATCGTCACCCATTACAGCGACGCGTTTGACCTGTCAGCGCCGGATGCCGCGATGCCCGAAGCGTGGGCAGCCTGGCTGGGCACGCAGCACGAACTGCCTACGCTGGAGGGCGGACAAGTGATGTCCTGGGTGGATGCGTTAGCGGGTGGCACGGCTGACTTGCCTCTTCATACCGCCACTCCTCAAGACCTTGCCGTATTACCTTACACCAGCGGTACCACCGGCTTGCCCAAGGGCTGCATGCACACCCATGCCAGCATCATGCATAACGCAGTCGCCACAGCGCTGTGGGGCAGTACTAATTTTGAAAACGTGATTTTGTCTGTCGTGCCGATGTTTCACATCACCGGCATGGTTTCTGTGATGCACGCGTCGATGTACGGCGGCACTACTCTGGTCATCATGCCACGCTGGGACCGTGAGTTGGCGGGGCATTTGATTTCGCGCTGGCGCGTCACGCACTGGACCAATATCCCGACCATGGTGATTGACTTGCTGGCCAGCCCCAACTTTGACAAGTTTGATGTCAGTAGTCTGGTCTACATCGGCGGTGGCGGCGCGGCCATGCCGCAGGCGGTGGCGCAGCGTTTGTTTGACAGTTATGGCCTGCATTACGCCGAAGGCTATGGTTTGACAGAAACCGCAGCACCATCCCACAGCAACCCGCACGACAGAACCAAGCAGCAGTGCCTGGGCGTGCCCTTCATCAGTGTGGATGCTCGGGTGATTGACCCTTTGACGCTCAAAGAATTGCCGCTAGGCGAGCAGGGCGAAATCATCATCTGTGGGCCGCAAATTTTCCAGGGCTACTGGAAGCGGCCTGAGGCCACAGCGCAGGCCTTTATTGCGCTGGACGGCAAGCCGTTTTTTCGCTCAGGTGATTTGGGCCGGGTTGACGAGGAGGGCTACTTTTTTATTACCGACCGCCTCAAGCGCATGATCAACGCGTCGGGTTTTAAAGTCTGGCCCGCTGAGGTGGAGGCGCTGATGTTTAGGCACCCGGCGATTCAGGAGGCCTGCATTATCTCAACCGTCGATGCTTACCGGGGCGAGTCCGTCAAGGCGGTGGTGGTGTTGCGCGCTGCCTTCAAAGGCCAGCTGAGCGAGAGTGAAATCATCAGCTGGTGCAAAGATAATATGGCCGCGTACAAGTACCCCCGCGTGGTGCAGTTTGTCGACGCGCTGCCCAAAAGCGGCGCCGGCAAAGTCATGTGGCGTGCGCTGCAAGAGGCTGAGGCGGCTAAATTGGCGGCTATCGCGACTTGACCCGGTTGGGGCGCGTGCTGCGGAGATCTCCAAACGAGCGCCAGCTTACTGGTGCAAGTTTTGGAGATGCTTTTCAAGGAGGCTAGATTTTTACCGCAAAAGATTGCAAAATTTCTATAATTATACATAATTATGTGAAATAACCCGCTTTCCTACTTGCTCCGTTGTTTTTCATGGATGAGATTTGTCCCTCCTCTGCACCAAACCACTGCCATGCGCCTGTATCAAAACTCACTGCACCAAGAAGTCGCCAGTACCTTGCGCGAAGAGATTTTTGCGGGTACCTTGGCGCCCGGTACTTTCATTGATGAGGTAGCGCTGTGCGAGCGGCTTAGGATTTCTCGTACGCCGCTGCGCGAGGCGCTAAAGGTGTTAACGAGCGAGGGCTTGCTGCGCCACGAGCCCCGGCGTGGTTGCTTTGTGAACCAGGTAACCGAGCAAGATTTGGACGATATTTTCCCCGTCATTGCCCTGTTGGAGGGGCGCTGTGCCTATGAGGCGGCACAGCATGCCAGCGACGCTGATTTAGCCGAGCTGGCCACGCTCCACGAGATGCTGCAAGGTCACGCCAAAGCCGGCCGCATCACTGATTACTATGCCTGTAATTTCGCGATTCATGAGGCGATTATTTTGTTGGCCAATAACCGCTGGCTGAGCCAAAGTATTGCCGATTTACGCAAGATTTTGAAGCTCTCGCGGTTGCAGTCGCTGGCTGCACCTGGCCGCTTACAGCAAAGCCTGTCAGAGCACATGACGGTATTTGCCGCCTTGAAAAGCCGCGACAGCGAGGGCGCAGAAGCGGCGATGCGCACACACCTGACGCGCCAGCGCGAGGCGCTACGGCTGGTGCATAGCCAACAAGCAAGGTTTGTAGCATGAGCCCGCCAGACTGGTTACATCTCAGCGTGTCGCGTCTTTCCGGCCTGAAAAATGGAAATCATCAAAAAAATGCATTAAATACGCCTTTAGACCAATCAATACGGGTACAAGTAGCTCCTAAAAAAATAGCATATGAAGAGCTGCAACCTGCCGGTCGTAGCACCCGTGACCGCTTAAAGGCAACCCTGCGGCAAAAAGAAGAAGCGCTGTCGCCGCGCGTGCTGCGCCGCACGCTGCAAGAGTTGCGCGCCATCATTGACCCGCAAGTCAGCGAGGTAGAAGGCGGCTTGCGTGCCAAGGGTGTGGCAGGCTGGTACGCCCAGGCCACACCCAATGAGCGGCGTGACATGTGGCTGCTCATGAGCGAGCAATTTGTAGCCGACGCCCAAAAAACCAAAGCTGCACAGGCCCAGTTTGCCGCGCTGGTCGGGACGGCTGATGAGGCCGTGGCCGAGGTACGCTATCGGCGTGCCACGGTATCGCCGCGCAGGCGCTTGCTGCAGCGTTTCAGCGCTTTTCCTGATGGCATCCGATTCCTGGTCGATGTGCGCGCCGACATGCTGCCGCATTTAAAAGCCGACAAGCGCTTGCAGGCGCTGGATGTGGAGATGGAGTACATGTACTCCACCTGGTTTGACGTGGGGTTTTTAGACCTGCGCCGCATCAGCTGGGACTCGCCAGCGTCGTTGATTGAAAAACTCATCAAATACGAGGCGGTGCATGACATCAAGAGCTGGTCTGATGTGAAAAACCGGCTCGACTCTGACCGCCGTTGCTACGGGTTTTTTCACCCACGCCTGCCAGATGAACCGCTGATTTTTGTTGAGGTGGCCTTGATGCACGAGGTGACCGCTTGCATCACGCCGCTGCTGGATGAATCAGCCGTCGCTGAGGACTTGAACCTGGCGACCACCGCAGTTTTTTACTCCATCAGCAACACGCAAGCAGGTTTACGTGGTGTCAGTTTTGGTGATTCGCTGATCAAGCGGGTAGTCGACACCCTGAAAACTGAATTTCCCAAGCTCAAAACCTTTGTCACTTTGTCACCTATCCCCGGCTTTCGTACGTGGATAGGTAAAATTGCGCCAGAGCTGGTCAGTCAGTTGCCAGAGGATGTTTTGAGCCTGCCAGACAAATCACCTGTCAAGCTGGCGCTGTTGCAACATGCGGCGCAGTATTTAGGCCGCGAAACAGCCGACGGAAAACCTCTGGATGCCGTGGCTAAATTCCACTTGGGCAATGGTGCGCGGGTCGAGCGGCTTAATTGGGCGGGCGATCCGTCCGCCAAAGGGCTCAGGCAGTCCTATGGTTTGATGGTCAATTACCTGTATGACCTGAAACGCCTGGACAAGTACCGTGCGATGCTGGCGCAGGGGAAAATCCCGGTAGCAAAAGCGATTGAAGATTTGTATATTTAAACCATAACTACTGGAGACGAGATGGCATTGACGACTTTTAACTTTCAACACACGGCCACGCGCCGTAACCTGCTGCGCACCGCTGCTGCTGGCTCGGCCCTGCTGGCGCTGGGCAGCCACGCCCAAAGCACCTGGCCTACCAAGCCTGTCAGTGTGGTGGTGCCTTTTCCCGCAGGCGGCGGAACCGATGCGTTTGCCCGGCCTTTGTCGGCTCAGTTCGCCAAAATATCAGGCAAAGCCATGGTGATTGACAACCGTGGCGGCGCAGGCGGCACACTGGGCGCGGGCATTGCGGCCAAGGCTACGCCCGATGGCTACACGCTGTTCATGGGCGCTGTGCACCATTCGATTGCGCCCAGCATGTATCCCAAACTGGACTACGACCTTGAGAAAGACTTCATACCGTTGGCTTTGATGGCCAACGTACCGCAGGTGCTGGTGGTAAACCCCAAAAATATGCCGTTTGCAGATTTCAAGGCATTTTTAGAAGGCGTGCGCAAAGCGCCCGGCAAATACAACTACGGCTCAGCTGGCGCAGGCACATCACATCACCTGGCAGGCGAGCTGTTCAAGCAGCAAACCAAAACCTTCATTACCCACATTCCGTACACCGGTGCAGGCCCGTCGCTGCGCGATTTGGTCGGCGGTCAGGTCGACATGATGTTTGACGGCCTGGGTTCATCCAGCGCGCACATCAAGGGTGGCCGCGTCAAAGCGTTGATGGTGTCTGGCGCCAAACGCAACCCGGCTTTCCCAGATGTGCCGTGTGCTGCGGAGCTGGG
>JBBAPP010000133.1:5215-6840 GCA_040400775.1 Polaromonas sp.
TTCCACGTACACGGCCTGTTTGTAGCGCTGCATGGCGCGCTGATCAACGGCAGCAAGATGATTTGGTGCGCCAAGTTTGAGCCAAAGTTTGTGGTCAAAAAAATGCCCGAAGCCAGCGTCTTCATGGGCGTACCTACTTTGTATGTACGCTTGCTGAACGAGCCGGGACTGGACAAAAATGCCGTGCGCAACATGCGGCTGTTCGTGGCAGGCTCCGCACCGCTTTTGATTGAAACCTTCAATCAGTGGCAAGAAAAAACGGGCCACACGATTTTGGAACGTTACGGCATGTCTGAGACCGCCATGCTCACGTCTAACCCGTACAAGGGCGACAGGCGCGGCGGCACCGTCGGCTTTGCATTGCCGGGCGTGACACTGCGCGTGCAAGACGACGGTGGCAACGTATTAGGTGTTGATGCGATTGGCGACATCCAGGTCAAAGGACCGAATGTCTTCAAAGCTTACTGGCGCATGCCAGAGAAAACCAAAGAAGAATTCACCGCTGACGGATTTTTCAAAACTGGTGATGTTGGCAAGATTGATGCAGCTGGCTACATCACCATCGTTGGCCGTAGCAAAGACCTGATCATCAGCGGCGGCTACAACGTCTATCCGGCTGAAATTGAAGGCTATATCAACGATCTGCCTGGCGTAGCCGAAAGTGCGCTGGTCGGTGTGCCGCACCCGGACTTTGGCGAGGTCGGCGTGGCGGTGGTGATTGCCAAGCCAGGCGTGACGCTGCAAGCACATACGATCATCGCCAGTTTGAAATCAAAGCTCGCCAACTTCAAAATCCCCAAGCAGTGTTTTGTCGTCAGTGAACTACCGCGCAACACCATGGGAAAAGTGCAAAAGAACTTGCTACGCGAACAGCATAAAACTCTTTTTGAAGCCAGTTAAAGCGTCTCACACCCCCTCTCGGGTGTGAGGGTCAGCGACAAACTACCATCCGTGCAAATGGCGCAAGAATTTCAAGAATCTCAAGAGTTGCATGCGTGTTGATCCAGCTACTGCGCGTTACATCAGCCGAATCGAAAACGCCCGTTCCCTAGGCCATCGATTTATACAGTGCGTTGACGCGGCAGATAAAACTAAATATTTTTGACGGATGGCTGGGCCGTTGCTCTGGCTGTAACTTCCTGGGCGGGGTTCTGGCCAGTGGGCTAAATATTGCGTTGGCTTTGCGCCGTTGGCCAGCTCGGTACGTGCGTTGTCGATCGGGCTGTTTGACATCACCGGGCCTTGGTGCCTGGCGCCTTAAAGAGTGCTTGAATCAGTGCCAAAATAACTCTTACAATTCATTTTCAAGGTTTTTTTTGGGGTTCATGGCCCTAAACTTTTACGGATGTGATGCATGTTTAAAAAGCAGTTTTGGTTGGTTGCGTTGTCGGCTCTGGTTTTGGCGTCTTGCGGCAAAAAAACGGATCCCCCTGCTGCATCCACACCAGGTCTGGCATCCATTGCAGTGGCTGAAGAAAAAATCCTCAACGTCTACAACTGGCCCGACTACATTGCCAAAGACATGGTCGCCAGCTTTGAAAAAGAAACCGGTATCAAGGTCAATTACCAGACCTTTGAAAACAACGAAGGCCTGCAAGCCAAGCTGGTGGCGGGTAACACGGGCT
>JBBAPP010000134.1:0-6800 GCA_040400775.1 Polaromonas sp.
GGTGCATCGGCTGGAGTGGCAGCAGGCGCTACAGCGTTACCAAAAGATGCATTACAAAGCGTAATTTGGGGTGCTGTCATACTGACCGTACCGGTAACCGTCGACAGTGTAAAAGTGGTTGCAGCTGGATCAAACGGTGTCAGTTTGTTGATGTCAGCGCCGTAATAATATTTGGCAAAAGCATGCGCATCACTTGGCAAGTGCGCTCGTTCAAGCACCGTCAACGATACGGATGGTGTCCCGGCGCTTGGGGTATCTTGGGCTCTAAATCCACCATATAAAATTTTACGGACAACGTCCATTCGGGTGGTCGTGGCCCAGTTCATGAAGTTACCGTTCCAGCGATTGGCTGCGGTGGCATCGGTGCAATATCCGAGCGCATCAACCTTGCCAAACGGCGCATAGCGATGGTTGCCGGTGTCGTATGTGTAGCAACGCTGGTTGTCAAAGTAACCGTAATATTTGTAGCTGTGCTTGTATTGCGTGTCTACTAAGCCGTCAGCGTCCAGGTCTGAATAGTCGTTGTAGGCTTTGTAAAACAGCTGGTGGTCGCGCGACATGTTCAGCATGATCATCGGCGCACCTTTGATCTCGGTGAGGTAGGGCGGCAGTGGCATGAAGTTGACCGCCTGCGTTTGCAAAGTCACCAGCGTGCTGCCAACGGCTATGGCCAGTTTGGCGCAGCGCACCACATGGGCGCTCAACGCTGGTGTGCTGCGCAACAAAGATTTAAATACAGGGCTCACACAGGGGCTGCCTTCACAGTCGATTGCAGCATGACCTGTGTGGTGGTGTTGGCGCCAAAGCCGACCGCAGTGATTCTGTACACCACAGATTCACCAAGTGGGAAATACTCAAGAATGTAGCGCGGCTGTTGCCCCACGACCGGCAGGGCTGCTGCTGCCGTGTACGCACCGTACACAACACTTGGGCCAGAAGTGTCCCATTTTTTTGTATCTTCCCAGACCGGGGTTGTAAACGTCCTTGAATCACACAGCCCGAGGCTGCAAACTGTGTCAAACCCATCGCCACGGTTGATAGTTTGGGCTCTACAGCCAGCAGCACCGGCAACGCACGCGCTGTTGTTGACCCGCAGATTTTTAACGTCAAGTTCGCCGTCCCGGAGCGCGGCTTCGGCTGCTTGGAAGGCCAGCGTGCGGTCGGCTTCGTTGCGTGCCACCCGTGCGCCTAAAGTAGAACTTTGTATGGCAGCGATGCCCAGCATACTCAGGATCAGCAAAAAGATCATGACAATCACCAGCGAAATACCGCGCTGTCTGACGTAGCGGCTGCTGGTGTGGCGCTGAAAAATAAGCCCTGTGAACTTCACAACGGTGTCCTGTTGCGTAAATTGACAGTGCTGGTAAATTTACGAAAACTTTGCTGGGGAGGTGGGGTAAAGACGTCGCCGTAGCAATCGGTCAGTGGTGTGCTGCTGTCATTGCCGCTGGGTTGAATTGATTTTGTCATCACGCATAGTTCGACTGCGGTCACTTGTGCCCATGTTTTCGTATCTTCCAGGACTTCTGCTGTGGTATTTTTTTGTGCGCTATTTTTATCTAAGCCGGATGGCAATAAATACGTCACTGCCAATTGGTGTACGCCGGGTATCAGTGGCTGCGCCTGAAAGCTTGCAGTGGCACCAGCAACTGTCGTGGGGTCAGTGACGCAGCTGAGTTGCCCCAGGGTGGTTGTTCCTTTTGCGGTTTGAACCGTAGTGTGGGAGACAAAGAAATACGATCTGACCTGGTACGTGGGGCTGCCACCGCTGGTACTGGGTATCACAACTGCTTTTTGCCCCAAACAGTTGAAGCCCTGAAATTTTTCTGCTGTAGCCGTGTAGGCATCTGTGTCATAAAAGACGCCTATCGACGCCGAACGTGTGCTGCCAACTGGCGTCGGAGGTAGGCAAAGAAGATCTTTTCTCGAAGTCGCCGACTTTGGTGAAACCATACCGAAGTCACAACCGTGCACTTTGATGTCGCTGGGCCCATGTTGTCCGGCCGATTTCATATCCAGCGATACATAACCTGCTGACTGTATGTTTCTAGTGAGCAATGACAGCGCTAATCGACCGTTTTCCTCCATTTGCGCGTTTTCGGACACGGCGTTGTAGGCTTGCTTTGAATACAAATACGTCGATGAAGCGACGATTGCCAACACCAGCCCAATCACCAGGCTCACCATCAGCTCAACCAGTGTCAGCCCGCGCTGCATGCGCAACGCAGGGGTTGTAAAAATTGGCGCTGGTGTCACCATGGCAGTCATGGAATCAGGTTGGAGCGATAGCAACGAACGCCGGCAGTCACTGCCGCTGCCGCCGGGCAGCAATTGCGCCATGCAACACCGCTGGTGCTGGAGCTGCAGGGCGTTGAGTTCATTACTACACCCGTTGTGATGTCGACAAATTCTTTGTCCTGGTACATGACCGTGATCTGAAAGCCGCTGTCGACATCGCCTTCAAGTCTGACGGCACCACCAGGTAATAGGCCCTGCGCTTTCAGCAACCAGGCGCTCATGTCGTCACCTGCAATGTGCGTTGCTGTGCAATCTGCTCCCGACGATCTGCACAGCTTGCTGGTCAGGGTGGCAGTTTTTGCCGTGCTGTAGGTCGCTGTGAAGGCGTACAGGCCGTCTTTTGCAGCAGTCGGATTTGCACGTATTTTTTCACTGATATCGACGGTGAGCTCTGATATTCTGTGCACTGTTCCAGAAGATTTTTGAAAACTAAGGGCATGGAGCTGCATCGCTGCCATACCGAGCAAGCCCAGAGACAACACCAGGATAGACACCAGAGCCTCTATCAGGGTCGCCCCTTTTTGACCTGTTTTATTTTTCAAAATAATTTTTGTTGACATGTTTGCAGCATGTTAAAAATCGTCGCACACTGTTCCCAGCGGAATCACGCGTACACGCCCTGGCAAACTGATGCAGATGGAGCGGCCATGGCGCACTTCAAAAGCTGAATCACCGGCATTGACGGCATAGATGTCAAACCGGTGTGCGGTTTGCGACAAACCAGCAGCTCCAAACTTGATGGAGCCTGATCCACCGTTTCGGGTTAACCGCCGCTCAGCGCCTGTTTTGTCACTGGCCGGGATTGTTTTAAGCAGTATGTCGTCTTCGTATGGTTCTTTTTTGTCTTTATTTCTTTGCCCATCGCCATAAAGGTCAACGAATACCTGAATTTCATATTCGCCCCAAAATTGGCCAGCTGCACCAGTTTGGCAGGTGATTGCGGTGTTCCTTTTGGGGCAAATCACCACGTCCTGATTACGTGTGATGGCTTCACTGCGGGCGTAATTGATCAGACCAACCAGTCCGTTCACATCGGATGAAAGCCTGTTACTCAAAATAAACGCTTGTAAATTGGGCAGGGCGATGGCCGTGAGCACACCAAGCACCGCCATCGTGATCAGCAGTTCAATCAGCGTGAAGCCACGCTGAATATTCATAGACAAAGGTTTACCAAGCATTGACAAAGTTTAAAAGCCCTGCCTAGTTTTGTGCTTGCCGCCTGTCCTGAGTCTTTTGCCTTTTGTCGCTGCGTTTGGCAGGCGCGCACCCATCCTTTAGCGCCTCACCTCATCCACCAGAGCCCGAAACTCGTCAATATCCTCAAAGCTCCTGTAAACGCTGGCGAAGCGGACATAGGCCACTTTGTCGAGTTTTTTCAGCTCCCGCATGACCAGCTCGCCCAGGCGGGTGGAGGGGACTTCTTTTAAGCCCAGGCTCAGGAGTTTTTCTTCCATCCGCTCGATGGCGGAGTCGATTTGCTCGGTGCTGACGGGGCGCTTGCGAAGCGCCAGGTTCATGGAGCCGAGGATTTTGCTGCGCTTGTACTCGATGCGCCTGCCGTCTTTTTTGACAATCGCCGGGAAGCTGACGTCGGGCCGCTCGTAGGTGGTAAAGCGTTTTTCACACGCGCCGCACTGGCGACGGCGGCGTATGAAGTCTGCGTCTTCTGAAATGCGTGTTTCTACAACCTGGGTCTCCAAATGGCTGCAAAAAGGGCATTTCATGAGAGCAACTCCATAAATTCAGTTTTTGGGCGAATTGCCGCGTTGCACGGTGCTCGCAATCCTCATGCACCTAAAGTGCATTCCGGTTGCTGTGCGCCGTGCGCCTTGCACTTCATCCCAAAAACCTGAATTTCTGAAATTGCGCATGTTTTTGCCTCTTTTTAGGTATGTTTTAGGCCTCTTGGTCAATGAAAATGGGCGCAATATGCTACTAAATACATAGCTATGAAGATCCCCTGACCCAGCCCTCTGCCTGCAAAGTGAGAAAGCGCATGGCGCAAGAGAAAGTCACTGATAAACCGGAAACCGGCTTGTCATCGCATGCACCTTGGTCTTGACGGCTTCAATCGTTGCGGCGTCGCGTGGGTTGTCCAGCACGTCGGCTACCAGGTGGGCGGTGGCGCGGGCTTCTTCTTCTTTGAAGCCGCGGGTTGTCATGGCCGGCGTGCCTATGCGCACGCCGCTGGTCACCATCGGCTTTTCAGGGTCTTTGGGAATGGCATTTTTGTTGATGGTCATGTGGGCGCTGCCCAGCACAGCTTCGGCCTCTTTGCCGGTGATGTTTTTGCTCCGCAAGTCGACCAGCATCAGGTGGCTCTGGGTGCGGCCACTGACAATCCGCAGGCCGCGCAGCTCCAGCGTTTCAGCCATGACCACGGCGTTTTTCAAGATTTGGGTCTGGTAGTCTTTGAAGCTCGGGTCAAGGGCTTCTTTAAATGCAATCGCCTTGGCCGCAATCACATGCATCAGCGGGCCGCCTTGTAGGCCAGGAAACACGGCGCTGTTGATGGCTTTTTCGTGTTCGGCCTTCATCAAAATGATGCCGCCACGTGGGCCGCGCAGGCTTTTGTGGGTGGTCGAGGTGACGACGTCTGCATACGGCACCGGGTTGGGGTACACGCCCCCAGCAATCAGGCCCGAATAGTGCGCCATATCGACCATGAAAATAGCGCCAATGTCTTTGGCAACTTTGGCAAAACGCGCAAAGTCAATATGCAAGCTATAGGCTGATGCACCGGCAATGATGAGTTTGGGCCTGGACTCATGGGCTTTGCGCTCCATCTCGTCGTAGTCAATTTCTTCTTTGGCGTTCAGGCCATAAGACACCACGTTGAACCATTTGCCGCTGAGGTTAAGCGGCATGCCATGCGTCAGGTGGCCGCCCTCGGCCAGGCTCATGCCCATGATGGTGTCGCCCGGCTTTAAAAAGGCCAAAAAAACCGCCTGGTTGGCCGAGGCGCCGCAATGCGGCTGCACGTTGGCAGCGTCTGCGCCATAAAGTTGTTTGACGCGGTCAATCGCTAGCTGCTCGGCAATGTCGACAAACTCACAACCGCCGTAGTAACGTTTGCCCGGGTAGCCTTCTGCATATTTGTTGGTCAGCTGGCTGCCTTGGGCGGCCATGACGGCAGGCGAGGCGTAGTTTTCGCTGGCGATCAGCTCGATGTGCTGCTCTTGGCGCGTGTTTTCAGCCTGCAGGGCGGCAAAGATTTCAGGGTCAGTTTGTTCAACCAGGAGATGGCGGTGGTACACGGTGGCAGTCCTTAAAAGACGTGATCCCTGTGGTCGCTTCGATGGTGCGAAATGAAACAAGGGCTGCCCAGGCGAACGGCTAAACGCTAAAACCGATAGATGAACCTGCTTAAGCGGTGCGCTTCCCAGTGGTGTCCCACGTTAGCCAGCCTGACCCCAAGGTCAGCCAGCCTATCGCCAGTTGCGCACTGTCTAAGTGTAATGCAGCAGGCTTGTGGGCGAACAGGTCAGGATATCAATGCCGCCACGTTTTCAATGGCTTTTATATCTTCATTTTCAGGGGCAAGCTTGGCGGGGATGGTGCGCACCGGCTGCGGTACGCTTTTGCCGCCGGCTACAGCCTGCAGCCGGGCGTGCTCCGCCATAACTTTGCCAGCGTAACCGCCGTCGTCCGCCAGGTTAGCAGCGCCTACATAAAACTTCAAACCACCTTCAATCGAACCTGCGCGGGCAATGCATTCTTGTAGCACCTTGACGCCGACGCGCAGGTTGGTAACCGGGTCAAACGCAGCAAGTTTGCCACCAAAGTTTTCATATTTGTCGGTATGCACCTTGGTCATGACTTGCATCAAGCCCTGCGCGCCTACCGGGCTTTGGGCAAACGGGTTAAAGCCCGATTCAATCGCCATGATGGCCAGTATCAGTGTTGGGTCAAGCTTGGCTTTGCCGCCAATCTGAAAAGCCTCAGACACCAGCACACTCAGTGGCTCAGGCGCAACGCCGTATTTGCGGGCCAGCCAAAAGACCAATGCCGCTTGTTGTTTGGGCAGGTCTTTGGGCTCAGCGGCGGTGGCTCGGTCAATCGCCTCAAGCTCGGTAAAGCCACTGGCTGCTTCTTGGCGCTCTTGCAGCCACGCCATGAGCTTGAACTCACCGACTTGGCGCAGGTCAGGCCGTGCCGTCAGGGTAATGATGGCAAACACCAAGCCCAAGCCCAACAAGGCGAAACCGTTATGGGTGATTTCAAAAAAGCCTTGCGCAATGTCATCGGCCACGTTGGCTGCGCTTTTGCGCGCGTTACCCAGATGCCTGAAAGTGGCTTGCCTGAGGGTTGAAAATGCTGCGATTGTCATAGCACTCCTTGTCTGACGCCTGCGGGTTTTCAAACCGCTTGCGTGGATTTGAGTCGCCATCCCGGCAGACCTGACCAAAGTGGTCGGGTGGCGTAGTCGGATGTTGACCCGTTTCGACGTCATCAGCACAAAGCCGATGAGAGTCAAGAAATTAGTTTGTCCTTTATTTTTA
>JBBAPP010000135.1:0-1320 GCA_040400775.1 Polaromonas sp.
CCCCAAGTGATGCGGTGTTTTTCACAGGCCACGGCACAAAGCGCAGGTGATTCGTAAATAATTTCGATATCAGCTTGAATGCCCACCAATAGCCATGCGCGCCGCAAAATTTACCCAGCGGCAGATTTATTTCATCGACTTGTACAAGGACTTCATCATGCAAAAATTTAATCTATTCCGACGCATCGCCCTGGTTTTGCTGAGTATGACATTGGCCGGCCAAGTGCTGGCCGCCGACACCCCCACCACGGCTCAAGAAAACGTCAAGATTGACGACTATGCGGTAGGCCAAAAAGCCCTGAAGGCCAAAAATTGGTCGCTTGCCGCTGCCAGCTTTAAAAAAGTAGTGGCTGATAACCCAAAAAATGCTGACGCCTACAACCTTCTGGGCTACTCCAGCCGCTGGCTGGGCAAGTACGACGAAGCTTTTGCAGCTTACGACAAAGCCTTGGCAATTGACCCGCTACACAAAGGCGCGCTTGAATATTCCGGCATCGCGTATTTGAAGGTCAATCAAAAAGCCAAGGCCGAAGCGCAACTTACCAAGCTCAAAACCATCTGCGCGAGCTGTGAAGAAACCGCTGACCTGGCCAAAGCCATCGCCGCCTATAAGCCTTGACGGCTCAATGAACCCTATTGCCGTGCAGTCCGCAGATTGGGTGGCAGCTGCGCCGGGAAGCTACACCTGTACGGGTTGATGTCTAGCCCGCCGCGCCGAGTGTAGCGCGCATAGACCGATAGCTTGATCGGCTTGCAGTGCTGCCAGACATCCATAAAAATACGCTCTACGCACTGCTCATGAAATTCGTTGTGGTTGCGAAAACTCACCAGGTATTGGAGCAGCCCTTCCTGGTTGATGGCCGGTCCTGCATACGCAACTTGCACGCTGCCCCAGTCGGGCTGGCCAGTGACCAAGCAATTACTTTTCAGCAGGTTGCTGGTCAATGTTTCAGTCACAGGCGGCTCATCAAACTCGGCAAACAGCAGTTCGGGTGCAGGCGTGAAGTGTATGCATTCCACGTCCAGCCGGTCCAAGCTCAGGCCGTTCATTTCATGAATCGGCTCGCGGTCAAACAGCTCTGGGCCGACTGTTTTGATGCCTATGCCGCTGCCAGTGGCCAGACTGATGTCGGCCCGAATCCGCTCGCGTACCTCGCGCGCATCAAGAAAACGCGTGTTATTGAAACTGTTCAGGTAGAGCTTGAAAGACTTGCTTTCGACAATATAAGGTGATTCGCACGGCACCGTGATGTGCGCTAACGCCACCTGCGGCTTGCCGCGCAGGTTGAGCCAGCTCAGCTCGTAGGCGGTCCACATGTC
>JBBAPP010000135.1:1420-6723 GCA_040400775.1 Polaromonas sp.
GATGTGGGCCTTGTCGATCTGCAAAGCGTCGAGCACACCCAAGGCGTCAAGCGCCATGTCGTGCAGGCTGTAAGGCGGTTTGAGGGTGAGGCCGAATTTGTATTTAAGACCTTGCCAGAGCAGGTGTGGCACACCCAGCTGGCTAAACTTTTCACTCAAGCCAGCGTCACGGTTGTCAAAACGTATCACCCGAAATCCAGCATTCGTGAGCTCCCGCAGCAAGCCCGGTGGCCAGGCAATCAGTTGCATGCCCAGACCCATGATGAGCAATACAACCGGCAAATGCGTTGCGCCTGGAGCCGAATCTTCAACTTCAATCTGAATATTATTTGCTCTTATTTTCATAGCTTGTTGTGCTCGTTTTTATTGGTTTAAATTAATATTTTATAGTTTAATTTAAGCTAAAACCATGCGCGCATCCAAGGTCATCGGCGGCGCAACGGTAGGGGGATGCATAGCCTGACCACTGCAGGCAGTGCGCGCCAGCCAAGCCGAGACCAGCACTGGGTTGTTGATGGTTTTTAACGATTGGTAAGCGACTTCAGCTTCAGGAAAGCGCCGCCTTAAAAAATTTAACCATTGCTTCAAGCGCCCTGCCTGCGCCTTGTGGTCTAAACGGGTGCTGACGATCTGCCAAAAGTCGAGCACCTGTGGCAGCAGTTGCGCCCAGGTCACGGCGTTCAAGCTTGTTTTATTCATTTCCGCTTTTATCGCCAAGCCAAGGCCTGGGTCTACCACCGCGCCGCGCCCAATCATCAGCATGTCGCAGCCCGACACCTCGCGGCAGCGGCGTGCGTCATCAACCGTCCAAATTTCACCATTCGCCACGACCGGGATGCTGACCGCAGCGCGGATGTCTGCAATACGCTCCCAATAAGCTGGCGGACGGTAGGCTTGCGCTTTGGTACGGGCGTGTACCACCAACTCGTCAGCGCCACCCTCGCTGATGGCCAGGGCGCATTCCACGGCGCGTGAATCGTCCAGGTAGCCAAGCCGCATCTTGGCCGACACCGGCATGTGCCCAGGCACAGCGCGGCGCACGGCGGTGACGATGGCGTGAATGGTTTCGGGCTCTTTGAGCAGTGCCGCGCCGCCGCCATGACGATTGACTACGTTGGCGGGGCAGCCAAAGTTCAGGTCAATACCTGCGGGGCCAAGGGACGCCAGCCGCGCGGCATTGTCGGCCATGCAAGCTGGGTCTGAACCCAGCAGTTGCGCGCGTACGGGCACACCAGCAAAGGTACGACCACCGTGATGCAACTCGGGCACGATACGGGTAAAAACGCGCTCGGGCAAAAGTTGATCAGTGATACGGATGAATTCGGACACGCAGCGGTCAATACCGCCGACGCGGGTCAGGATGTCGCGCAGTACGAAGTCAAGAAGGCCCTCCATCGGGGCGAGGAGAATCATGTTTAGACAGCACCCAAGCGCCAAAGCGAGGTAACTTCTTTAGCCCGCGCCTCAGCCAGCGGGTTACCAGCATCCAGCGCTTTGGGGTGCTCGGGTTTTACATCCATCCGGCCCAATACCTTCAAGCCGCCGGCTTCAATGGCGGCCAATAACTCAGCGCGGGTACGCAGCCCCAAATGCTCGGCAAAATCCGACAAAATCAGCCAGCCTTCGCCACCGGGGGCCAGGTGCGCGGCCAAGCCTTTGATGAAGCCCAGCAGCATACGGCTGCCCTCGTCGTATACCGCGCCTTCAAGCGGTGAGCCGGGCCGGGCCGGCAGCCACGGCGGGTTGCAGACGATGACGGATGCCAGCCCTTCTGGAAACAAATCAGCCTGCATCACCTTGACCGGATTCGGTAGGCGCAATTTGTAAATGTTTTCTTTGGCGCAGACCAAAGCCCGCTCGTCCTGGTCGGTGGCCACCACCTGGTCTACTTCACGCAGGGCCAGCACAGCCGCCAGCACGCCGGTACCGGTACCAATGTCAAAGGCTACGATTTTTGCAGGGCGATTTTTGGCCGAATGTTGAGGTAAAGGTGCTTTAGCCACCAATTCAACATATTCCCCCCGGACTGGTGAAAATACGCCGTAGTGCGGGTAGATCCGGTTATTGGGTGCAGCCTTTGCTACCGCTGCGCCTGCGGAGGTAAGCGCCGGGATTTCAACGCCCTTCTTGCGCCATTCGTGTGCACTGATCACGCCCATCAGTTCACGCAGCGAGGCAACGCTGGGGCCGACGTCATTTGCTTGACCCCATGCTTCAATACACGCCTGCTTGGCATCGGGCGCGCGACGTAAGGCAATGCCGTAGCCGGGCGCAAACTCCATCAACACCATGCTCAAAACCCGTGCGCGCTGGGCTTGCGCTTGCCGATACAGGTGAAAGGCTGCACCACTGGGCACACCCGTCTCAACTTGCATCATGGCTTTTTTGCGGCCCATTTTTGCGGTTTTCGACGCTTTGGGCGGCTTGTCTATGCGCCTGACCAGGGCTTGCAGCAGCAAACGTGCATTTTGAAAATCACCCCGCCACAAAAGCCCTGTACCCTCGCAGGCCTGGCGGTAGGCGCTGTCGGCGCTCAGGGTGTCGTCTGCCAGCATCACACGCTTGGGCGGCGGTACGCCGCGCTCAGAGCGCCACAGCGCGGTGCGCGGCTGGCCTGCTTCAAGCCAGTTGATGGTCAGGGGTGTGGTGGTTTCCAGCACCTTAGTCGACCGAACGTTTCAGGCGAATTTCTTCCAGCCGCACAGCACCAAACGCTGTGGTTTTGAGCGACGGCATGTCGCGTTTAAAGCCTGCTGCATGCTCAAAAAAGTCCAGCGCACCAGCGTTGGCCAGCAACACCCACAAGGTCACTTGCGTGCAGCCCTCTTCTTTCAGGCCATCACGCGCACCGTCCCACAGGGCCAGGCCCGCACCCTTGCGCCAGTGGGCGGGGCTGACGTACATGGCCCAAATTTCGCCCACACTTGACTTGGTGCCCGCATCACGCGAGCGATCAAAGCCAACAAAGCCAATCACCTTGTCGTTCTCAGTCGCCACCAGAATTTGCGGGTCACTGTATTCAATCGCTTCCTTCCAGTAGGCCAGTCGTTTTTCAAGCGTCATGGCTTTGAGGACTTCTTCAGGTATCAGGCCCTGGTAGGCGGCTTGCCAGGTGGCCACATGAATTTCAGCAATGGCTTTGGCATCGCGGGGGGCGGCGTGGCGTACGGAATAGCTTGGCATTAAAAATCGCTTAAAAGTATGTGGGCAACCCGCGATTGTCGCGCATGTTGTAATTTATAGCTACATGACAAACCAAACCATCCACACAGCCCGTATCGACGGCACAGACATCAGCTTCAGCGCACCAGCAGACACGCCACTGTTGCAAGCCGCAGAGCTGGCGGGCAGAGCGGGTCTGATGATGGACAGCGCATGCCGCAACGGCACCTGCCGCACCTGTATTTGCCAGCTGGTTGGAGGGCAAGTGGGCTACCGCATCAAATGGCCAGGGCTCAGCCTGGATGAAAAGCGTGAGGGATTTATACTGCCTTGCGTGGCCTTTCCGCTGTCGGATGTATTGATTGGCTTGGGGGGTTAAGCTGCTGCTGAATTTCACTCCATTCAGATGCGCTGCGCTCGCATCCATCGGGCTGTGCAAAATATGCACGATCGGCACGGTTCATAGTTCATAAGGCCGGATCCATAACCCCCAGGCCTGCGAAGACATAGGCGACTAAGTTTCAAAAAGTCAATACAAAAAGGGCTGCGCGCCAACCCGACAAACCCCCGACATCAAATCGTCACCCAAGCCTGTCAGGATCAGAGCATGTCGCTTTCGTGCCCAAGCCCGCAACCACCTAGCGTCGATCTTTACACACTCACCGGTACACAAGACACCACCGCTACGTTCAATGAGCACGAGCTGCTTAAAACTATTTTACGGTCTGGCCGCGCGCAGTTTGACATTCAAACCGTGTGTGAAGTGCAAACCCGGCGTCTGCCTTTTCCGGTTTTCCCCGTGTTTACTGCCAGCATTGGGTCGAAAGACCCGCTGGCACCCGTGGTTGGTTTTTTTGGTGGCATTCACGGGCTGGAGCGGATTGGGACCCAGGTCATCTTGCACTACATGCAGGCGCTACTTTTTCGTTTGGAATGGGACGAGCTTTTGCATCAGCAGCTTGAAAAGGTTCGCCTGGTTTTTATGCCCATCGTTAACCCAGGCGGCATGTGGGCGCACAAGCGGGCCAACCCGAACGGTGTCGACTTGATGCGCAATGCGCCACAGCGCTCGGAGGGGCGCGTGCCATTTTTGGCGGGTGGGCAAACCATTAGCCCGCTGCTGCCGTGGTATTGCGGCAGGCCGGGTGCAGCTATGCAAGTTGAAAGCGCGGCGTTGCTGACAGTGGTGCGTGAGCAGCTGGCCAGCCGGCCTTTCAGTCTGGCGCTGGATTGTCATTCGGGCTATGGATTTGGCGACAGCATCTGGTTCCCGTATGCCAAGACACGTCGCATGATGGCTCACCTGCCTGAAATGTTTGCCCTGAAAACCATGCTGGAACAGTCACACCCGCACCACAGCTACAGCTTTGAACCGCAAAGTAACCAGTACCTGCTACATGGTGATTTGTGGGACTGCGCGTATGACGCAACACCCGCAAGCAACGTGTTTTTACCCATGACGCTGGAACTGGGCTCGTGGCTATGGATACGTAAAAATCCGAGCCAGTTATTTTCACGCCATGGCATTTTTAACCCCATCAAGGCACACCGCATCAAGCGCGTGCTGCGCCGCCATGCGGATCTGCTGGATTTTTTAACCCGCGCTGCGTTTGCCGCGCCACGCTGGCTGCCCCCTGTTGCACGCCGTACCGAATTACAGCAACTGGCCATGGCCTACTGGCGGCCAAGGCGGGTTGTATGAAGGAGGTGGTGAACTGGGTTTTTCTACGCGGCTTGACGCGGGAGGCACGGCACTGGGGTAGTTTTACAGGTCAGTTTGAAGCACGCATTGCACCCAGCCAAGTCACAACGCTTGACCTGCCAGGCAATGGTGAATTGCATCAGCAGACATCGCCGTTGACGGTAGAAGGCATGCTCGCGTTTGCGCGCCAGCAGCTGCTGGCCCAGGACATCAAACCGCCCTACTGCCTGCTGGCCCTGTCGCTGGGCGGCATGGTGGCCACCAGTTGGGCGCAGCGCTACCCAGACGAGGTCAAGCGCTTGGTACTCATCAACACCAGCATGCGGCCTTACAGCAGCATCATGCAGCGACTGCGGCCGGGAAACTGGCTGGCGCTGCTGGCTTTGGCCTGGCGTTGGCATGACAGGCAGTATGCAGAACACAGCATCCACCGCATCAC
>JBBAPP010000136.1:0-6702 GCA_040400775.1 Polaromonas sp.
TGGCCGCTTTGCGTACCCCGGTCGATGCTTTCTTTGAAGGCGTGATGGTCAATGCTGAAGACAGCCAAGTTCGCGCTAACCGTCTCGGTCTGCTGGCCACGCTACACGCCGCCATGAACCATGTGGCGGACTTGTCTAAACTGGCTGTTTAAAAGATGGTGGTTTTAAAGCTCCTGGCTCGCGCCTTAAAGGCTCGCTGGCGCGACCAAGCTTACGAGCTTCGCGCAATCAAGCGAGCCCTGGCCAATGGCGGAACATCAATCGATGTGGGGGCTAACAAAGGCAGTTACCTGTATTCGATGGCGCGTTGGTCAAAAGCTGCCCCTGTTTATGCGTTCGAGCCGCAGTGCACGCTTGCCAATTACTTGCATAAAGCTTGTCAACAGTCGGGTTTTACAAATGTGCAGATTGAAAACTTGGCGTTGTCTGATGTCGAGGGCGAATTTGTGTTGTATGTTCCGGGTGACTCCAACTCGCCCGGCGCATCGCTTGAATCAAGCATCGCCCAAAAAACAAATTGCCATCAAGAAACTGTCAGTGTCACCACACTTGACACATATGCGGATGCCAAAGTGAAAACACCTGTTCGCGTTATTAAGATTGACGTAGAGGGGCACGAGCTGGCCGTAGTCAAAGGTGCGTTACGGTTGATTCAGCGCGACAAACCCTTGCTGATCATTGAATGCGAAGGCAGGCATTTGCCCGCAGGCCAAACAGTCTTGTCCTTTGTTGCATTTGTGATGTCGCTGGGCTATACCGCCACTTTGGCCTTGCCCGGCAAGGGCGAGTTACCTGCGGCGCAATTCAAGCCAGGTGTGCATCAAAAGCAGGTGGGGCCTCGCTTTTGGGACGCCAAAGACTATTACAACAACTTCATCTTCAGACCAATTAAGCTCACGTTATGAAACTCGTCATCCTCGACCGCGACGGTACCATCAACTCTGACAGTGATGACTACGTTAAAACGCCTGAAGAGTGGCAACCGCTACCCGGCGCGCTGGAGGCGATTGCGCGGCTTAACCATGCCGGCTGGCATGTGGTGATTGCGTCTAACCAGTCGGGGCTGGGGCGTGGGCTGTTTGATGTCGCGTCGCTCAATGCCATGCATGCCAAAATGCACAAAATGCTGGCCGCTGTGGGCGGCCGTGTCGATGCCGTTTTTTACTGCCCGCACAGCCCTGAAGAGCTGTGCAATTGCCGCAAGCCTTTGCCGGGTTTGTTTGAACAAATCGGCAGTCGCTTTGGTGTGCCGCTCAAAGGTGTGCCTACCGCGGGCGACTCGGTGCGTGACTTGCAAGCTGGCAGCAGCGCTGGTTGTGAGCCGCATCTTGTGCTGACTGGGAAATCCGAGTGCTACCGCCAAGGTGGGCAGCCCGATGGTTTGCCGCTTGGGACGCTGTTTCATACCGACTTGTCGGCCTTTGTTGAACACATTCTTCAGCGCCAACTCGCTGTCGCTTAAAGCCTTTATGAATCTGATTAGCTTTGCCATAAGTCTGCTTCGCTCGGTGCTTCACATGCTGTGGATGATACTTACCGTCATTCCGTGGGCGCTTGGCGTGCTGGTCTATTCGCTGTTTGCCTCGAGTACAAAAATCTACTGGATGTGCGCCGGCTGGCTTCGCCTGGCAGTCACAGGGGGTACCGTGATTTTGGGAATTCAAAACCGCGTGACAGGGATGGAGAATTTGCCGAGCACCGAGCTTGGCAGCTGCGTGCTGCTGGTCAAGCACCAAAGTACCTGGGAAACGTTCTCAATGGTTACGCTGATGCCGCACCCGCTGGCGTTCGTTTTCAAGCGCGAGCTGCTGTACGTTCCTTTTTTCGGCTGGGCCATGAGCCGGATGGACATGATCCACATTGATCGCAGCCAGCGCGCCCAAGCGTTTAACAAAGTGGTGGCGCAGGGCAAGCGGCTGATGGCACGCGGCGTGTGGGTCATCATGTTTCCTGAAGGCACGCGCATCCCGCGTGGCCAAAAAGGGGTTTATAAATCGGGCGGCACACGCCTGGCGATTGAAACCGGTGCGCCGGTGATTCCGGTGGCCGTCACCTCTGCCAAATGCTGGCCGCGCAAGGCGTTTATCAAAAAACCCGGCATTGTGGATATTTCAATTGGCAAGCCCATCCCAAGTGCCGGCCGCCAGCCGGATGAGCTGATGCGCGAAGTCGAGGCCTGGATTGAAGCCGAGATGCGCAGGCTGGACCCCGAAGCCTACCGCGTTGCAGAGGCCTCCTAAACCGCCATGATGCAAAGGCTCTTGCAGTTCACGCTTGACCTGTTTGACCCCTTACCTGCGCCAGCGCCTAAAAAACAGCCCAAAAGTACCAAAAAATCTGCTTTTCAGGTATTGAATAAGCCTCCAGCCCAAGAGATTGTTGGGCAAGCCGCTATTGAAAGCAAAGCGTCTTCAAAATCTGTTTTTGACCACTTGCCACCTCAAACGTTGCAGCAAGCGCTGGCCCCAGTGACGTTTGCTCACCCGCGCGCCAGCCGTGAAACGCTGATCGAAGGGATTGCTGTTGCCTATGCGTTCAGGCGCGGCAAGCGCCGTACGATTGGCTTTTCAGTAGGCAGTGATGGCCTGACGGTGAGCGCGCCCAAGTGGGTGCCGCTGTATGAGGTTGACAAGGCGGTGCTTGAAAAGTCAGTCTGGATCATCAAGAAGCTGCAAGAAACGCGCGAGCGGCATGCACGATTTGAAGCAACCCGCATTGAATGGAAAGACGGATGCGCACTGCCGTTTTTAGGTGAGAAAGTCATCGTCGTGCTAGATCCACGCCATGCCTTTGGCGGCGTGGGGGCCGCGCTGAAAAGCAGCACGGACACCTTAACTGGCGTCACGCAACTCACGTTGTATGTTGGCCTGCCGCAGATGGCGACGCCTGATCAGATCAAGGACTCTGTACAAGCCTGGCTGATGCGCCAGGCCAAGCGGATTTTTGTTGAACGTCTGAACCACTTTGCGCCGACGCTGCATGTGCAGTGGCGCAAACTGAGTCTTAGCAGCGCCGGCACGCGCTGGGGAAGTGCCAGCGCCGATGGCTCTATTCGCTTGAACTGGCGGCTGCTTCACTTCAAGCAATCGGTGATTGACTACGTGGTGGTTCACGAGCTCAGCCACTTGCGCGTGATGGACCACAGCCCGCGGTTTTGGGAAACGGTTCGCTCTGTCGTGCCCGACTATGCCGTCCTGCGCGGGCATCTCAAGGACGAAGGCGCACCACGCTGGTAGTTTGGGCTGTCGGACAAGCTTGACCCGTTCATGCGATGTTTGGCAGGTGGGCGAACAAGTGCCAGGTTCATTTGATACAATGTGTTACTAAAAGCAAAAAGTAGCACCTAAAAACATATTTTTTTAGGTGTATTGTCTTATTTTGTAACTTTGTTTCTCGGCCTTTAAAGTACCCCGGTCACAGGTCTGCTAAACGGTGCGTAACAAATTAATCCTGGTTGTAGAAGATAATCCTGATTGTCTCGAGCTTACTTTGATGGCGTTAGCGCAGCATGGCGCTAAAGCTGAGATTGCAGTGGCCTGTGATGGCGCGGCGGCGCTTGATTTTCTATTCGGGCGTGGCGCCCACGCAGACCGTGACACCAAAAGGCAGCCCAACTTGGTATTGCTGGATATTCGTTTGCCCAAGCTTTCTGGTTTGGATGTTATTCGCAGCCTGCGGGCCAATCCGCTGACTGCCATGGTGCCGGTGGTGGTGTTGACGTCGTCAAGCGAGCGATCGGACATCGCCGAGAGTTACCGCATTGGCGCCAATGGTTTTGTACGCAAGCCGGTTGACTTTAGGGTTTTTTCCGACAAGCTCAAGCATCTGCAGTCCTATTGGCTGGGTGTGAACGAAACTGTGCACTCCAGATAGTTTTTAGGGCCTGCTGAAGCGCCAAAAGAAGCCTGCAGGCTGGTCTGTTGTATTTGTTGCCAGGCGCATTATCCAGCGTTTGAATTGGTGTACCAAAGGTTGTCTGCACATGAAGTATTTCGCCACGCTGCGCAGCATTTTGATGGTTCTGGTGATCGCTGCGATTGCGCCATTGTTTGGTTTTTCCGTGGTCAATTCGCTGTACAACTCAGGCGAAGATATGCAAAGGGCCACTAAAAACCTCGAATTTACCGCGTCAACCGTTGCGCTCGCGCAAGAACGTGTTGCTGATTCTGCTCGCCAGTTGCTGGTGTCTATTTCCAAAGTGCCTAGGCTAGCCGACAAATCAGCTGCAGAATGTACGAGCTATGTCAGAAGCCTGCAGCAAGAACTTTTGGCGTACGCTTATTTAGGTGTTATTTCCAAAGATGGAAAAGTACTTTGCCACACCGCCACTACAGGTCTGGGTGACGACATCAGCAACTCGGTGGTTTTTCAGTCAACCAAAGCGCGCAGCGGATTTTTTGCCAGTGGCTACACGATGGGGGTGTACAGTAAACAACCGATCATTGCATTTGGGCTGCCTGTCCTGGACAGCCAACAGCAGCCAGTCGCCTTGGTGTTTGCCTCGTTAATTTTCCCAGCACTGGGCAATGCTCTGACGGATGTGAAATTGCCCACGGGAGGCTCTCTGATCGTCATGGACCGTGATGGCATCGTGCTGGCAGACAACTCGAGAACATCTACCGCCATCGGGCTACGGGTGTCCAGCCCATTGCTGCAGCAGGCGGTGGCATCCGTCAGTACGGGTCTGGTGCAAGGCCCCGACATCGATGGCGTGCAAATGATTTATGCTGTTGCCCAAACTGGTTCAGCCAGTGATTCGGCATTTTTTGTGGCGGTGGGTTTGTCCCGGGACGAAGTGCTTCAGCCCCACCGCAGGCAACTGGCCCTGGAGCTGATGGCTCTGCTAATGGTGGCTGGTTTGGGCTGTTTGATGGCGTGGCTGGTCGGCGGTCGCGCCATCATCCAACCCACCATCAAGATACTGAAGGCAAGCCAGGACATTCAGGCCGGGCAGTTGGATGTTCGAATACACTTGCCGCCCCATGGCCTGGACCACGAACTTGTCCAGATTGCCTGTGCTTTTAACCAGATGGCTGAAACCATCCAGCAGCGTCAAGCAGAAATGAAGCTTGGGCTGCAGCGCAGCGAGCAGGCCAAGGGCGTGCTTGATGTGATCGTTAACAGCCTGCAGGATGGTCTGGTTGCTGTGGATGCCGAAGCATGTATTTTTCTGATCAATCCAGCCGCCTTGCGGGTCTTTGCACTGGACCCTGCCAAAAGGCCTGTTTCTGACTTGTGGACGCAGCGGCTTGGGCTCTTCGTGCCCGGAACAAGTGACTTGTACGACATTGAAGATTTACCCCTTTACAAGGCGCTTCGGGGCAACAGCGGTGGGCCTCAGCGCATATGGGTAAAAAATGATCTGTCGCCCGAGGGTCGGCTTATCAGCGCACATTACAGTCCCATCACAGATGCGCAAGGAAAGATGGGCGGGCTGATGGTGTTCAGTGACATCACAGAACTCGACCGGCTCCAACACGAGCAGGCTGAAAACCTCCAGGCGCTGCGTCAGTCGCAGCGCCACCTGCTTGAAGCGCAGCGTCTAGGGCGTAGCGGAAATTGGCAAATGGATCCCGTCAGCCTGTTGACGACCTGGTCGCCCCAGATGCACGCTATTTTTGGCACGCTACCGGGCAGTTTTGATGGCCGCCTCGCATCCTTTTTGCGCTGGGTACATCCTGACGACCGCGACGTGTATGTACAACGTCGTACGGCGGCATTGCATGCCCGAACTGAACTGGACATCGAGTATCGCATCGTCACGCCTGGGGGAGACATGCGCTGGGTGCACCAATTGGGCCAGGTGCGTTTGAACGGCGACGGACAAGCCTACTTCCATGCTGGCGTGGTGCAGGAAATAACCGCCCGCAAGCAGGCCGTGTTAAATCTTGATCGCAGCACGGAACTGTTGCATCGTACCGGGCAAATGGCCGCAATTGGCGGCTGGGAAGTATCGTTTAATCCGCTTGCTGCCCATTGGACTGATCAGCTTCACCGCATTCATGAGCGCGAAACTGGCGACACGTTGACGGCTCGCCAGGCGATCCGATTTTTCGCGCCTGAGGCCCGGCCAGCCATCATGAGAGCCATCCGCTGTGCATTGGAAAACGGCAGCCCATGGGATCTCGAGCTTTCCCTGATAACCGCCAAAGGCCAGACGCTATGGGTTCGTACGCAAGGTCAGCCCCTGCACCGCGATGGAAAACTGGTGGGGCTGTCGGGGGCTTTGCAGGACATCACCTCACAGCACAACGCGCAACAGCACTTGCGCTTGCTCGAAACCTGCATTTCGCGCTTGAATGATGTTGTACTGATTACGCAAGCCAATCCTGTCATCGAGCCAGGTCCGCGTATCGTTTTCGTCAACGATGCTTTTGAACGATTAACCGGCTACAGCCGTGCAGAAGTCATGGGCAAGTCGCCACGGTTTTTACAGGGTCCGAAAACCCAGCGCGCTGAGCTAAACCGGATCGATGCAGCGCTCAAAAAGTGGCAGCCTGTACGGGCTGAATTAATCAACTACACCAAAACTGGCGGGGAGTTCTGGATCGAACTGGACATTGTTCCTGTTGTGAACGACCAGGGCGTCAACAGCCATTGGGTATCGGTAGAACGTGACATCACACAGCGCAAATTGGCAGAGCAAGCGATGCGCGACAGCGAGCAGCGTTACGCCGCGCTGTTTGAACACGCCCCCCAGCT
>JBBAPP010000137.1:0-6687 GCA_040400775.1 Polaromonas sp.
TTTTTTTCAAGCCCGAGCCGGTCTACATGGCCAAGTTCAGGGGTGATCGTTTTGAAAAAACTCTCAAGTCGTACATGTTTTTAAAAGGCAACGCGTGGGCCTACAACTCTCGCCAGAACTGGCTTGCTGACATGGTGGCCGATGCCTTTCATTTTTGCGATGTCAACGCGATCGACACCGACTTCGTCATCAAACTTGCTCGTTCTCACTTTGAACAAGAAAAACTTGATGATGTATCAAAGGGTTTGGTTGCAACGCCAAAAGCAGCGTTTCAGCGACAGACTTAATCGCACCCAATGAGGTGATTGCTGGATGTGTTCCAGCAACAGAAAGATTTTAATGAAAATTAGTACGGCTTTTGCAGTGTTGACAGGCCCCGACGACTGGGAACCAGCGCTGCCACCACTGCCCACCGGCCAGCGCGACCACCTGACGGCAGGCATCAAGCAGCCAGACGAAAGTATTGTTGTGATTGCCACACTCAACCTTGAGGGATTCACCATGAGGCCGGAGCGCAGGAGCAGTCTTTTGCGTACCTTCCAGCTTATGGCTGCAGGTTTTTGGGAGCATGACATTGAAAGTGTCGTGATCTTGGAAAGAATGGACGCACCACGCGTTATCAATTCCGATTGACGTTGCATTTTTTGCAGCACCCAAAGCCAGCCCCATCCGGGCTGGCTTTTTTTGGTCTGAATTTTTGCGATGCCGGGATTACCTGCTGGGCTAGTGGTTTTTTCCTCAATGCATATTGACCAAAATCGCCGCAAAGCCTCGGCGTTCAGGCCGGGAATATAAGGCCTCTTGCAAACAACCAAATACAAGCTAAGATAGAAAAGCTAACACCGGCAGCTTCCCGTACATGAAGCCTTGGATCCCCTCAAAAGGATTTCCTTTTTACTCAAACTATGTTTATTAATGACAACCATCAATGAGATTGAACGGCTTGTTATCGAGTTCGAAGCACTCGTGACAGACCATAGTTTTTATCCTTTATACGATAACAGGCAGATATGGCTTGTTCTCGAACAGCACGCACCCGACAAGCCATCGGTTTGGCGAATGCTGAATCATGATGTCGTCCAGCCTTACAGCTTGATCCAAGGCATTTGCAGCAAAGAAGCCATCCAGGCTGAATTGAAAGAAAGAACCTGTAACGGCCGACCTGTCAGCGCCGAAGCTTATATCGGGCTGTGGCGTAGTGAAATGTTCAGAGGCGTTTCATTTACAAAAATCGCACAGCGCGACATGTTCCTTTCAGTGACCTTCACGATCTCAACCCAGTACCTGCTGGATATGGCGCGTGACGACGACAGAGCAGGCGCGGAGTATGTTTTAAGTAGTCCGAATCTGGTGAAAAGAGATGATTTGCTTTGTACTTGGCAATTTAACCTTGATTGCCTTGAAGCATGTAAGCTTTTTTGCAAACTGCATAGCTTACGCAGCTACGGTAAGCCCTTCGCTGAGCTTTACTCGAAGAAATTGAGCTGGCTCTTCGCCGGAAAGACAGATGCGAGTCCAAGCCAACAAAGTCTCGCACCGCACGACCTGTTTGCGGAACTTGAGGTGACGCTATGAGCAGCACCATCATCTATCACGAGACTATCCTGCGCGTCCCTGGTGCGCATGCCGGCTCTGGCGAAGATCTCTTTATCCACCTGTGTCAGTCTGGCTCTAGCAATTGCTTTGAGTACGGCAAAAACGGGCGCGACGGGCGCAGATCTCGCGGCTGGGATGTTTATGCCTTTGGCACGAGAAAGCAAGTTCTTGCCGAAGGCATTCGTGGCGCTGGTCATCTAGAAGGTGGGTGCTTGAAATTGGGCAGTGCCAGCAAGTACTCCAAGCCAGAAACCTACATCAGGCGCGTCAAGCGCCTGTTAAAAGAAGCGCAGTCGACCAACGCTTTAGAAAACTGCTATTTCGCTGGTCGGCATCTTTCGGTTCAGGTGAGATACCGGGAGGAAACGAAGGCTGGCATCAATAACGGTGTGACAGCCTATGCGCTGCATGACTCAGCCTCGTTCAGTACATTTTACGAACGGTTCAAAGCCGACCGCGGATTCGAAAAGGGTGGATTCAAATATTTTGTAGCCAATGGCCCTGAGATGCGTTGACCCTGCCATACATGGCAAATCAGCCAAGCGCTGACAAACACTCCACCTGCCGCCCCGCGCGGCAGCGGCGAGCAGTTCATTTAAAGGAAAACTATGCACACGACAACAGTGCGGATGTTCAAAATCGTCATTCAAATTAAGGGCAAGCCCGTGGCTTACCCCGATGCAGATGGCGAGAAAAGTCTCAAGCTCATGGAAAAACTTTCCAAGGGCGCTATTACCCCAGTTGCGCACACCACAACCAACGGCGTCGATGAGGTGCTGACGCTTGAAGAGATGCGTGACATTTACTCCGATTAAATTTAAAAATGGCACAAACCATTGAAACATCAGCCCACCTTTGGTCCACCAAGGGAGGCGCCGACAAACTCTACAACCTGTTCTTGCGGCAAAAGGCCGATGGCTGGGTGGTGGACTACACCAACGGCAAGCGTGGCGGCACGATGCAGTCCGGTACCAAGACTGAAAAGCCTGTTTCCTATGAAGCAGCGCTCAAGCTCTTTGATGCCACTGTGAGCGCCAAGACCAAGGATGGCTACGGCCCCATTGATTCAGGCGTGGCCTACACCAGCAGCGAATTCTCTGGCCGGGCAACTGGCCTGGACCTCCAGCTGCTGACTTCGATTGACGAGGCGCGATGCAACGCGTTGGTCAGTGACCCTAACTGGTGCATGCAACTAAAGGAGAACGGCGAACGCCGAGCCATCTTTGTCAAAGACGGCGTAGTCACTGGAGCGAATCGCTCAGGTCTTCTGGTTGATATCCCTGAACAGTGGACAAAGGAATTCGCGATCTTCGGCAATGCTATTTTTGACGGCGAGCATGTCGGTGACGAGTTCGCAGTTTTTGACTTGTTGAGCCTGAACGGCGAAGACATGCGAAGCGACGTATTTGCCGGGCGTTACCTACGGATGGCAGCTCTGTTCGACAGCGAAGTTGACCTGCCACCCTTGATGAGGCGGGTGGAAACACAGGCTGGCTACAGCACCAAATCCTGGTTGCTTCAGTATGTGCGCGACAAGCAGCTGGAAGGCGTGGTTTTCAAGCGGACTATGGCACCGTACCAGGCCGGACGAAGCGACGATGCGCTGAAATTCAAGCTGACCGAGTCGGCAACGTGTTTTGTTCTTCACCAGAATATTCAACGATCTGTTGTACTGGGTCTGCTGAATGCGCAGGGGCGTGTTATTGAGCAGGGTAATGTCACCATCCCGGCGAACCATCCCGTTCCGATGCTGGGTGCTCTGGTCGAGGTGCAATACCTCTACTACACCGGCAAGGCTTTTGAGCAGCCGGTCTACCTTGGTCTTCGCGCTGACCTTCGTCGGGAGGACGCGCGCATTGATCAAATCACGCGGATCAAACCCGCAAATGCAACCGAAATGGCCAGCGCATAAGCGAAGGCTTTTCTTCAACTCTGCAGGCTGTGGCGCTCAGCGCCCAGCCCTGCAATCTGAAAGGACTGTGATGACTTTTCCTAAAAAGTTCGAGCAAATCAAGCGCGTTGTCGGAAAAGGAAGTTCTCAAATCAGAATTTTCAAAGATGACACAGTCAGCTTCAAATACCTGTTTAACCATGCCGATGAGGGCGATGGTGGTATGGAAGTATCGATGTTCTGCGAGGTCGGCGAACCATACAAGGCCGCTTTCAACGACATCGTTAAAGAATTCAACATCGTATTTGGCGAGCAACGCCATCAACCCAGCGCACCATGGCTGGCCGACACGATAGCCAGCATTGAGCCATGGCAGCCTGAACCCGTGGTGTTATCGGCATGACCACCACAGCCGAAAACAGGATCACGATGTCTGCAGAGGCCTACAACGGCCTCCAAAAGAAAATGGATCACGCCATGGCGGAGGTTTACGCTGATCGGCTGGGTGAAATAGCAGGCGCCGTACCCCACAAGAGCTATGCAAACAGCATCGTTGCTGCGCGCATCAACAATACCAAGATGTTCAGTTTTTTCCAGTCTTTCATGCCTTACTTGATCGTTCGCGACAAGTTTCACATGAGCAGGTACGGCTCTGATCATTCGGTGATCTTAGCCACTGCTTGCGCTTCGGTTCACGCTGATCAGCGTCGGTCCAGGGAATGCGTCTGGGATGGCGACAAAGAGTTTGGTATTGATACCAAACACACGCTGCTTTTTGGTGAATTGACGGTGGAAGCTGCCAGCAAGGTCGCCAATGGTCTCGTCGACTATGTGCGCGACTATGTGCTGGTGTCGAACCACTTGGCAAGCCTGCCCCACAAGGGCACGGTGCCGCCCTTCATGACCGCTACAGCTGGCCATGTCCTGATTCACGATGGCTTGACAGGTCAGCCGCTTAAAGATGATTGGACGGGGATATGTGTTGATTCACGGGATACCAAAAAGCATTGGTACATCGGTCTATCGCGCGGTGAGCGTTCCTTTTCAGCTCTTGCAGCGAAAGATATAAGAGCGGCAATTCTGGAGAGCCAGCTGCTGATTAATTCTGAGGCCGAGGAATTGGCGGAGGCACAGTCGAGCTAGCCTTGACACACAAACCCACAGCTTTGCCGCTGTGGGTTTTTTTCCGCCTGTGTCGTGACCATTGAAGTGGTCTGCCACGGTTTTGGCAGCGTTAAACACCTGCACGCTCACGCCATGAACCTGCAGAGACCTCCTGCAGCACATTTGACTTGTCGGTTTCCTCCAGCACCACAGGCGTTTGTCCACCCATCACCCATGGCCACCAGATTTGCGTTGCTGTCAGATCGAATTCCTTTGGCATGAGTGCTGCTACCTGCGGTAAAAGCCCATCGCCACGCATATTTGGCGCGCGCAGTACAAGGATGTGCGACCCGCTGGCGACCCTTTGCATGGATTCCTCATCCGGCATGGCCGTCAGGATAATGGCGCTTTCAAAAGCATGGCGCAACCATGCCGGTGGCTCATTGCCAATTTTCTCCCACTCTGGATAACTCAGAGCAAGCCCTTCTTCGCACTCGTCGTTGATATTGGACCAGCACAGCCCTTGAAGCGCTTCGAGCTCATTGGCTGATTGCGACACCAGCGCACTGCACTGACGGGCCATGCCGCCAAGCAAGACCTTTTGGTAAACCGTATCAATCAGCGCAAAGTTATTTTCAAGCTTTCCCACCAACATACGCAGTCGGCACACAGCCTGGTTGAATATGACCGTTTGGCTGCTGAATGGGGTGGCTACCGGATCGTCCTGAACTGTGTTGTCGGTTTCCTGCATATCGCATCCTTTGACATCCTCCCCGCCGTAAACGGCGGGGATTCCTACGGTGCTACGCATGAGAAACCTCTTGCATAGTCACATCAGTGGGTTCCTGCTTCACAGAGGCTGGTTTCGTCGGGGTCTTGCGACCCCGGCCAGAGCCGTCCTCTCCACAGGCTAACAAGCGCTGTCCGCGCTCTAAAACATTGATCGCGCCGACCACATCGGCATTTTCGGCATAGCCACAATCGACGCACAAAAACTCGGCTTGTTTTAGCCGATTTTCTTTGGCGACGTGGCCGCAACACGGGCAAGTCTGACTGGTGTGGTGCGCCGGGACGACCAGCAAAAAGCCGCCGTTCCAAGCCATTTTGTACTCCAGTTGCCGCCTGAATTCGCCCCAGCCTTGATCGACAATGGCGCGGTTCAGCCCAGACTTTTGACTGACCCGTTTGCCGTGCTGTTCGCTGTTGCCTTTGGAAGACCTGGACATATTCCTGACCTGCAAATCCTCAATACAGACGAGCGCGTGGTTTTGGCTGATCGTTGTAGTGGTCTTGTGCAGAAAGTCTTTGCGGGTATTGGCGATACAGACATGAACCTTTTGTATTTTGGTTTTTTCCTTTTTCCAGTTGTTGCTGAATTTGACTCTGCGGCTCATGCGCCGCTGGTAGCGGGCCAGCCGTTGCTGGTGTTTCTTGAAGCTATTGAGCGGGGCAATGAAGCTGCTATCGCTCATCGTGGCGAAACGGGCAATGCCCACGTCGATACCAATGGCCGTCGTAGCCGTGGGTAGTGGCTGGGGCACTTCGCGCTCAGTCTGGATACTGGCGTACCACTTGCCAGCAACACATGACACGGTGATATTTTTGATGATGCCTTCGAGCGCACGACTTTTCCGATACCGAACCCAGCCCAGTTTAGGCAATTTGATCCGGCTATTGCCCACATCAAGTTCGCACCCTTGAGGAAAGCAGAAACTGCCACCACCCGTTTTTTTCTTGAAAGTCGGGAAGTCTGCACGCTTGTCAAAGAAGTTTTTGTATGCGCGTGCCAAGTCTTTGAGCACCACCTGAAATAGCTGCGAAGGGGTGTCTTTGAGCCACAAAGTACCAGGCTCTTTTTTCCAGCCAGGCAGCCACTTGCACATCGCAAAATGGTTGATGAATTTTGCACCGGTTTTGTGATTTTCAATCTGAAGGGCCAGAGCCTTGTTCCAGACGTACCGGCAAGAACCCGCGATACGACGCATTGCCCGCTGCTGATCCCCATTGGGCTCAATCAGAAATTTGTAGGCTTGCAAGCGTTCCATACTTTAATCATACTTTGGCCTATGCAAAACAACAATGAGATTCGCCGCGGT
>JBBAPP010000138.1:0-4148 GCA_040400775.1 Polaromonas sp.
ATGTTTACAGGAATCATCACCGGCGTGGGGCGCATCGTCGCTATCCATAGCCTAGGCAGTAGCGCGAGCCACGGCAGACGACTCACAATTGAGACACCTGCGGGTTACCTTGACGATGTCGGTTTGGGCGACAGCATTGCGCTGAATGGCGCGTGCATGACGGCGGTCAGTATTGACGCAGTACAAAACCAGTTCTGCATTGATATCTCTGCCGAGTCGCTGGATAAAACCAGTGGCTTGACCGACAAGGGCAGCATCAATTTAGAAAAAGCCCTGCGTGCCAACGACAGGCTGGGCGGGCATATCGTTTCGGGTCATGTAGATGGTGTTGGCCATGTCGCGTACTTTGCAGAAGTGGGCGAAAGCTGGGAGTTGCGCATCACTGCGCCCCAAGCGCTGGCCAAATACATGGCCTACAAAGGCTCCATCACTGTTAACGGGGTGAGCCTGACCGTGAACAAGGTACTTGATTTAGCAGGCGGCCAAGGCTGCGAGATCAGTATCAATATTATTCCCCACACGATTGAAAATACCGCGCTTGGCAGCTTAAAGGCGGGCAGCAACGTGAACCTTGAAATTGACACCGTTGCGCGCTATGTCGAGCGCATGTTGTCGTCTGAAAGCAAACAAAAATGACCGTTTCGACGAACCTTTCAATCTCCCCAGTAGAAGACATCATTGCCGACATGCGGGCCGGCAAAATTGTAATTTTGATTGATGAAGAAGACCGTGAAAATGAAGGTGATTTGGTCTTGGCGGCTGACCATGTGACGGCTGAAGCGATCAACTTTATGGCGCGTTTTGGCCGTGGCCTGATTTGTCTGACTTTGAGCCGCGAGCACTGCGAACGGCTGGCGTTAGCGCCCATGGTCACGCGCAACGGTGGCAAGTATTCGACGGCGTTTACCGTATCCATTGAAGCTGCTGAGGGCGTCACGACGGGTATTTCTGCCGCCGACCGTGCGCGCACCGTGCAAGCCGCTGTTGCCAAAAATGCCAGTGCCAACGATTTGGTGCAGCCTGGCCACATCTTCCCATTGCAGGCGGTTGATGGTGGTGTGCTGATGCGTGCTGGCCACACCGAGGCAGGATGTGACTTGGCAGCCATGGCTGGTTGCTCGCCCGCGTCGGTGATTTGCGAGATCATGAAAGACGACGGTACCATGGCGCGGCTGCCTGACCTGCTGTTCTTTGCAGCCGAGCACGGCCTGAAAATTGGCACGATTGCTGCACTGATTGAGCACCGCAGCCGGCATGAATCATTGATTGAAAAAATCGGCAGCCGCACACTGAACACCGCGTTTGGTGAATTCACCGCCCATGCCTTTCGGGACAAACCCAGCCAGGGCCTGCATTTGGCGTTGAGCAAAGGCCAATGGGAAGCCAACGAGGCCGTGGCCGCACGCGTGCATGAGCCCTTGTCGGTATTGGATGCGCTTGAGGTTGGCCGAGCCATGCATTCATGGAACCTGGACGAAAGTCTGCGCTACATCGCCAACGCGGGTAAAGGCGTGGTGGTGCTGCTCAATTGCGGCGAAAGCTCGGCTCAGTTACTGGCTCAATTTGAAGGCACAGCACGCGCCAGCCAGGCACCACAGCGTGGCCGCATGGACTTGCGCACTTACGGCATTGGGGCACAAATTTTGCGGTATTGCGGGGTCCACAAAATGAACCTGCTGGGCAACCCCAGGCGCATGCCAAGTATGGTCGGCTATGGCTTGGAAACTGCCAGCTACATCACTAAGTAAAGGGAAAACCGTATGTTTGGTGCAGACAAGGGTTCAGCCGACAAACTGGATGGCAAAAAATTGGTCATCGGCATTGTGCAAGCCAGATTTAACGCAAGCGTGACCAACGCACTGGCCCACGCCTGCATCAATGAGCTGGCAGCGCTGGGCGTTGAGCGCAAAAACATCACCCATGTCAAAGTTCCTGGGGCGCTTGAAGTGGCCAGCGCATTACAGGCCATGGCTGAAAGCAATAATTACGATGCATTGATTGCGCTGGGCTGCATCATTCGGGGTGAAACCTATCACTTTGAATTGGTAGCCAATGAAAGCGGCGCTGCTGTGACGCGCGTCGCGCTGGACTACCAGTTGCCGGTTGCCAACGCGATTTTGACCACTGAAAATATAGCGCAAGCCCAGGCACGTCAAACTGAAAAAGGCCTGGATGCTGCACGTGTTGCAGTTGAAATGGCCAACCTGCTCAGTGAGCTGGCTTGAAACCAAACACCCACCATGCTTGAGATAAAAACCCCAAAATCCAAACGCCCACCGCAAACCCGCACTGGGTTGACCGATACGGGCGTTAAAAAAGCCGCTGACAAATCAGCCCGTACCAGAGCCCGCGAATTTGCCATGCAGGCGCTGTACCAACACTTTGTCGGCCGGAATAGCGCCGATTCGATTGACATGTTTACACGTGACCTGGTGGGCTTTCATAAAGCAGACTCAGCGCATTACGACGCGCTGCTGCATGGCTGTATTGAGCAAGCCGAGCAACTTGATGCCGCCATCACCCCGCTGTTAGATCGCCAGATGGCAGAGATTTCGCCGGTCGAGCATTCGGTGCTGTGGATTGGCGCCTACGAATTTAAAAACTGCCTGGATGTGCCATGGCGCGTGGTACTGAATGAATGCATTGAACTGGCCAAGGCCTTTGGCGGTACCGATGGCCACAAGTACGTGAACGGTGTGCTGAACAAACTGGCACCTGCCATGCGCGCCGCTGAAGTCGCCGCTGACAGACAGAAAAATCATTGACAGCATGAGGATTGCACAACGCGCCAAGCGTATCGAGCCGTTCTATGTGATGGAAGTTGCCAAGGCGGCGGCCAACCTGGCCAAAGAGTTTGCGAACACCAGCAAACCGATGATTTTTTTGAACATTGGCGAGCCAGACTTTACCGCCCCGCCTTTGGTACAAGCCGCTGCCGCCAAGGCCATAGCCACCGGCAACACCCAGTACACCCAAGCCACAGGGCTGCCAGAGCTGCGTGAAAAAATCAGCAGTTGGTATGCATCGCGCTTTAAAGTAAGCATAAAGCCGAACCGTATTGTGCTGACCGCCGGCGCCTCCGCCGCGCTGCAACTGGCTTGCCTGGCGCTGATTGAGGCCGGTGACGAGATCCTGATGCCGGACCCGAGCTACCCCTGTAACCGGCATTTTGTGGGCGCTGCTGAAGGCAAAGCCGTGCTCATACCTACGACGGCAGATGAGCGGTTTCAATTAACCCGCGCAAAAGTGGAGGCTGCTTGGGGCCAGCACACACGCGGCGTGCTGTTGGCATCGCCCTCCAACCCAACCGGCACATCCATCGCGCCTGAAGAGCTGCAAGCTATCGCTGAATACGTGGCCAGCCGAGGCGGTATCACGATGGTTGATGAGATTTACTTGGGGCTGAGCTACGAAGAACACTTTGGCCACAGCGCTTTGGCTATGCCCGGTGCGCTCGGTCAAAACATCATCAGCATCAACAGCTTTAGCAAATACTTCAACATGACGGGTTGGCGGCTGGGCTGGCTGGTGGTTCCTGATGCGCTGGTTCCGGTCATTGAACGTATTGCGCAGCACCTGTTTATCTGCCCCAGCAGCGTCGCCCAGCATGCGGCACTGGCGTGTTTTGAGCCCGACAGTCTCACCGAGTACGAGCGCCGTCGCAGCGAATTCAAAGCGCGGCGTGATTACTTTATTCCAGCGCTCAATCGGCTCGGCTTAACGCTGCCGGTGATGCCTGATGGTGCTTTTTATGCCTATGCAGATTGCTCAAAAATTGCAGCACAATGGGGCTTGTCTGGTAGCTGGGATTTTGCCTTTGAGCTGATGAAGCGGGCCCACCTGGCCGTTACGCCGGGGCGAGATTTTGGCAGCAGCGCACCTGAAAAGTACGTGCGTTTTTCAACCGCCAGCTCCATGGCGCAACTACAACAAGCCGTTGCACGGCTGGAGTCGGTGATTGGATAAGGCCGGATTCAGTTGGCCCATCCGCGTCTACTGGGAAGACACCGACGCAGGTGGGATAGTTTTTTACGCCAATTACCTGAAATTTTTTGAGCGCGCACGCACCGAGTGGCTCAGATCATTGGGGGTTGAACAACAGGCGCTCAAAGAACAGGAAGGCGGCATGTTTGTGGTGGCTGAAACCA
>JBBAPP010000138.1:4248-6682 GCA_040400775.1 Polaromonas sp.
GTGGTTGTTCAAGGCGTTGTGGCGCTGCTGGTGGGCGTCTCGATTGCCAGTTGGGCGGCCATCATTCGCAAGATCATGGCGCTCAAAAAAGTGCAAAACCTGAATGAGAAATTCGACCGCGAATTTTGGTCGGGCACCAACTTGAATGACTTGGCAGCAGGCGCAGCGCACAACGCCAAACATTCAGGCCCGATGGAGCGTATTTTTGCCAGTGGTATGCGCGAGTACCAAAAACTGCGTGAACGCCGTATTACTGACTCCGGCACGTTGATGGACGGCGCACGGCGTGCCATGCGTGCCAGCTACCAACGCGAGGTCGACGCGATCGAATTGAACCTGTCGTTTTTAGCGACGGTTGGTTCTGTCTCGCCCTATGTAGGTTTGTTTGGCACGGTGTGGGGCATCATGCACGCCTTTACCGGGCTGGCTGCGCTGGAACAGGTCACCCTGGCGAGCGTTGCGCCGGGTATTGCAGAGGCGCTGGTGGCCACCGCCATTGGCCTGTTTGCAGCCATTCCAGCGGTGGTGGCGTACAACCGTTTTGCCCATGACATTGACCGCATTGCCAACAAGCTGGAAACGTTTATTGAAGAGTTCTCCAATATCTTGCAACGTAACCTGGGCGCGCAGTCGCCATCTGGATACTAAAAATGTTGACCCCCACGCTTTTTACTTTGTGCCTGCGGCGCGCTGCCACTTTCGCGACGTTAGGGGCGCGACTTGCTAAGGGCGGCCCGTCGCTGCGTCCACCATGCCGGCCATAAATTCAAGAGGCCGCGGCCGCCGCACCATCAGTGAAATCAATATGGTGCCCTTCATTGACGTGATGCTGGTGCTGCTGATTATTTTCATGGTCACGGCACCTCTTATTGCGCCCAGCATGATTACCCTGCCCAAAGTGGGCAAAGCCGCTGCGCAGCCGCAAAGCCCAATCCAAATCATGATTGGCAAAGACGAGGCGATTCAGATCAAAATTAAAACTGATTCGCTGCCCAGCAACGTCATTACCGTGGCGGCTGACGTTGTGAAGTTAGAGCCCAAAGTCAGAGCGGCGGTGGCTGATGCCGTACCAGTCGTTATCAGTGCTGACAAATCCATCAAATACGAAACCGTGGTCAAGGTGATGGACAACCTGCAAAAAGCCGGCGTCTCACGCGTCGGTTTGTCCGTCCAGACCAGTAAATAAAGCCGCGAAGCCCAGTAAGCCAAGCATGCCAAGCGCACTAGACCGTACCGACATCAGTCCACCGCGCGAGGTGGGCGCTACCCGCTCGTTTGGTTTGGCACTCTTGATTCATGCGGCATTGATTGCAGCGCTGACCTGGGGCGTGAGCTGGAAACGCACTGACACTAGCGCTACGTTTGCCGCCGAGCTGTGGTCCAGCGCGCCGCAAGAAGTTGCGCCCAAGCTGGTTGAGCCGCCCCCTGCACCACCGCCCGAGCCAGTACCCAAAGTGCAAGACCTGGCAGCGCCAGAGCCGAAAGTTGATATCGCACTGGCGCAAGAAAAAAAACGCAAGCAGCTGAAAGAGCGACAGATAGCCCAAGAGAAAATCGAGCGCGACAAGGCCAAACTGCAACAAGCCCAGGCTGACAAGGCAAAGCAACGCAAAGCAGAGCAACTGGCAAAAGACGAGCAAGCCAAAGCAGACGCACTCAAAGCCGTGCAATTGGAGCAGGCGGCTGCCGCGCAGCGTGAGGACAACCTCAAGCGCATGAATGACCTGTCGGCCAATACCGGCGGCGGCCCACAAGGCGGCAACAGCCGCGCAACGCTGGGCGGCAAAGGCAGCTCAAAGACTTACAGCGCCATTGCGCGCGCAGCGGTGATACCCCATGTGGTGTTTACCGAGGCTTTTGACGGTAATCCGCTGGCCAAGGTTGAAGTGCGACTGCAATCTAACGGCGCCATCATCAGCGCGCGGGTGGTGCAGCCGAGTGGCAATACAAATTGGGACAACGCAGTGCTGAATGCCGTCAAACGAACGGGGGTGATGCCCAAAGATGTTGACGGGACACTGCCCGATACGATTTTGATTTTGGAATTTAAACCACGTTTCTAGCTGGATGGCTTCAAGCCATCCTTTAAACGCTATACATTCAATAGCTAATTACGCCCGTATTCATTGATCTAGAATCCTATTTTATAGATATAAATGGCCTTTTAGACGATGGCTGCATGTTAAGCCTTTTTAGGCCCGTCTACCACCTCAGCCGCACTGCGGTAAGCCTCCACCGCTGCAGGCACACCGCAGTAGGTGCTGGCGTGCAGCAGCACTTCAGATATTTCCGCAGGCGTGGCGCCGTTGTTCAATGCGCCACGTACATGGTCTTTCAGCGCATGTTGCTTGCCCAGTGCCGTCAGCATGGCCACCGTAATCAAGCTGCGGGTTTTTAAACCTAGAAAAAGCAGTTGGATGCTGCCGAGTGTGCC
>JBBAPP010000139.1:0-6655 GCA_040400775.1 Polaromonas sp.
TCGCCAAATGGGCACCCGTGATCAAACAAGCCGGTATCTACGCGGATTAGCTTTTGGATGTGCTCCAGCGTGCCGATCAATGCGCTGCACGGCGTACATGTGGCTGCGAAAGTGATTACGCGTGTGCTGGTGCAAGGTAACAAGGTGCTGGCCGAAAAACCCATGTCCTCTTCATGCAACGCCCGCGCCATCGCCAACGGCCGCGGCGAAAGCGTGACCAAACTGGCCAGCAAGGCAAGCGGCTTATGTTGGCTGCGTGGCTCCAAAACTGTGGGGCAATGCATAATTTAAATGGAGTTTGTGTCAAGTAAACCATTTAGCTGCCGATTTAATTAAATATTTTAATGTTGCGGTATATCTGGCGCGCATAGAAAGTTGCACACTTGAAATCCAACTTCATTCATTTTTGGCTAGGATGTGTCATCAGTTTACTGATGCTTCATGCCGCACATTCGCAGACTAGGAACAGGGTCGCCCCTGTGGCTGCGCAAGCTCCCTTGGGTTCATGTGTCATTGCAGAGTTCAGGCACATCGCATTAACCGTACATGATCCTCAAGAGCGGCAAAATAAAGCGATTGAATGGTTGCAAAAAAATGGCAACTATTGCTCCCTCATGCAAATCTCCATTCTTGCTTCTAGCAAAGCTTCATTGTTGGGAACTTCAAACACTGTGGCGTTGGGTACAGTCCTTGACAGCATCATTGAAAAGCGTTTGGGCGGTGATCATGGCGCCGTCAGTCGATACTATCGCCCAGATGCGCAAAGTTCTGGTAAGGGCCGTGAAGAAGCCCCTCCTGGTAAAACCACCGATTCGAGCTCTACGCCAAATCCAACCACGGCCGGGTCTGCGGGTCGTGGTGTGGTAACGCCTGCAGTTGTGGCGATGGCAGGTGTACCGGCTTTTGGTGCCGTCCCGACTGCACCAAGCGCAACCAGTATCAACATCAACATGGGTGGTGTCAAGCCACCAGACGAAGACATGTCTCGCAAGTACCCCTTGCCGACGGAGCCTATGTTTATATTTCCGCCAGAGTTTGGAGCCCCTGCGCTCAATTATTTTGGAAAAATTAGACGCCAATTTGTACGTTCATTTTTTATGGAAACATTGTCTCCCGGTAAATGCCCTGAAGGTATGAATTGGCGCAATGATGCCTGTGAAGCTGGCTTCAAAGTGGCCTGGAAATTTGGCGAGAAATTGCCCCAAGGCGCCCAAACCTATGCTGTCGAACTCAAATTGCTGGAAAAGCTCAACTTTGACCCTGGCTATACTTTTGTGAGGGTGGGGGGGGACATCTTGGCGCTAGAGCGCGACACTGGCAAAGTAGCCGACGCTGTGCTCAATTTGGGCAAGACCACCTGAGCTTTGGAGCTTATTGCGCGCAAGTTACCGAGTCTGCCAACTGTGCCATGCCCGTCGTACTGCGGCTGAAATTTTGGCTGACGTTTGCCAAGACGTTGGATTTGTTAGTAAAGATGCCAGACCAAATTGATGGCCAAAAAGTGACCACAAGACCTACACCGTTTACCAATGCAATAAAAAGTACTGCGACTCAGCCAGGTCAAGGTCAGAGTTGACGCCTGAGGCGTTAGTACTATCTAAGTTAACCAGTCTTTTGCCCAATCTCAAAGTTGGCCATCTTCTCAAGAGCCTTCACCATCGCCGAATGATCCCAGCCTTTGCCGTCATGCGCGGCGCAGGTGTTGAAGAGCTCTTGCGCGGTGGCGGTGTTGGGCAGTGACACACCGAGCGTGCGCGCGGTTGAGAGCGCCAAGTTCAAGTCTTTTTGATGCAGCTCAATGCGAAAGCCCGGGTTAAATGTTCGTTTGATCATGCGTTCGCCATGCACCTCCAAAATTCTTGACGACGCAAAGCCGCCCATCAAAGCTTGGCGCACTTTTTCCGGGTCAGCCCCGGCCTTTGCTGCAAACACCAGCGCTTCGGCCACAGCTTCGATGTTCAATGCGACGATGATTTGGTTAGCGACTTTGGCGGTTTGGCCGTCGCCATTGCCGCCCACCAGTGTGATATTTTTACCCATCAATTCAAACAGTGGTTTGACGCGCTCAAAAACATTCTCGGGGCCGCCGACCATGAAAGACAGCGTGGCGTTTTTCGCGCCTACTTCCCCGCCAGACACGGGTGCGTCCAGGTAGTCGCAACCAAGTGCATTGATTTTTTGCGCAAAGACTTTGGTAGCAATCGGCGAGATGGAACTTACATCGACAACTACTTTTCGAGCAGAAGCAGCCGATTTACTGAGGCCAGCTGCTACGCCTGCTTCACCAAAAAGCACAGCATCAACATCTGGCGTGTCTGGCACCATGATGAAGATGATGTCCGCTTGTTCTGCGACGGCACTGGCGTTTTGACATGTTGTAGCGCTGCTGCTCGCAATACTCCCGGGTAGCTTGCTACGGGTGTGCACAAACAATTGATGTCCGGCTGTTATCAGGTGCAGGGCCATAGGCGTACCCATGATACCTAGGCCTATAAAGCCAATCTTTAAAGCTTGTGTTGTCATATGAAATCTTTTTGAGTGTGTGTTGTTTGCAGCCAGCCAAGCCCGGCCACCGTGGTGGTTGCTGGCTTGTATTCACAGCCAATCCAGCCGCTGTAGCCGATGCGGTCTAGGTGCGCAAATAAAAACGGGTAATTGATTTCGCCGGTGCCTGGCTCGTGCCGGCCCGGGTTGTCAGCCAATTGAATGTGGCCGATGCGTGGCAGTGCAGTTTGCATTGTTTTGGCCAGCTCACCTTCCATACGTTGTGCGTGGTAGATGTCGTATTGCACCAGGGCATTGCTGGCACCCACCTGGTCCAAAATTTCCAGTGCCTGATGTGTGCCGCACAGGTAAAACCCTGGAATGTCAAACCTGTTGATGGGTTCAATCAGCAGTCTTAAGCCGGCTTCGCCCAGCTTGCTGGCGGCAAACTTCAGGTTGGCGATAAAGGTATCGCGTAGCAACGTATCGCTCACACCTGGCGGCGTTTTACCTGCCAGGCAATTGAGCTGTTTCACGCCCAGGACTTTTGCGTAAGTGATGGCGGTGGCTACGCCTGCGCGAAACTCGGCTACTCGATCTGGGTGGCAGGCAATGCCGCGTTCGCCTGCGTCCCAGTTGCCTGCGGGTAGGTTGTGCAGCACCAGGCTGAGCCCGTTGGCATCTAAATGTGCTTTGATGTCTTCAGCAGCGAAAGCATAAGGAAACAAAAACTCTACGGCTTTAAAACCCGCCTTGGCGGCATGTTCAAAGCGGTCTAAAAAAGGATGCTCCGTAAAAAGCATCGTCAGGTTTGCTGCGAATTTGGGCATGGTTGTTTTCGGTTGGTTTATTCCAGCAGACCCGCCAGCTCCAGGCCCTTCAGGCCTTCAGGGTGGCGGCAGTCAATATCCTCAAACTCGTTGACTTTATCGATTTCGGTACCCATGGCAATATTGGTGACTTTTTCCAAAATAATTTCTACCACCACCGGTACGCAGTGTTCACGAGCCATGATCTGCGCCTGTTGCAAAGCGGCTTGAATGTCTGCTGGATCTTTGACGCGTAAGGCCTTGCAGCCCAGGCCCTCCACGACCTTCACGTGGTCAACCCCATAGCTGCGAAGATTGTCTTCAGATTCTGGAACGTTGATGTTGTCGAACGCAAGCTGAACGCAAAAGTCCATGTCAAAGCCGCGCTGGGCTTGGCGAATCAAGCCCAGGTACGAGTTGTTAACCAGCACATGCACATAAGGCAGCTTGAACTGTGCGCCCACAGCCAACTCCTCCAACAAAAATTGAAAGTCATAGTCTCCGGTAATGGCCACCACGGTGCGTGTCGGGTCAGCAGCCACCACACCCAGCGCAGCCGGCATTGACCAGCCCAGCGGGCCCGCCTGACCACAGTTGATCCACTGGCGTGGGCCGTAAATGTTCAAAAATTGGCCGGCTGCAATTTGGCTCAGGCCAATATTACTGACGTAGATCGTGTCTCGCGGGAAGGCCTGGTTGATCTCCTCATAAACCCGCTGCGGCTTGATCGGGATGTTGTCGTAATGCGTTTTACGGTGCATCAGGCGCTTGCGTTCGGCGCAGCGGTGAGCCCAGTCTGAACGGTCAGGCAATTGGCCTTTTGCTTTGCGCGCGCGTGCTACATCAACAAACAATTGCAGCGCAGCTTTGGCGTCTGACACGATGCCGTAGTCCGGCGTAAACACGCGGCCAATTTGCGTCGGTTCAATATCGACGTGCACAAAGGTACGGCCTTTGCAATACACATCTGTAGAGCCAGTGTGTCGGTTGGCCCAGCGGTTGCCTATGCCCAACACAAAGTCGCTGGCCAGCATGGTGGCGTTGCCGTAGCGGTGGCTGGTTTGCAGGCCGACCATACCGGCCATCAGTGGATGATCGTCGGGAATCGTGCCCCAGCCCATGAGGGTGGGGATCACGGGTACGCCCGTCAGCTCAGCCAGCTGTACCAGCAAGTCACTGGCATCCGCGTTGATGATGCCGCCGCCTGCGACGATCAACGGGCGCTGGGCAGCAGCCAGCATGTCCAGAGCCTTGTCAATTTGCTTGCGTGTGGCGGCTGGCTTGTAGACCGGCAGTGGCTCGTAGGTGTCAATGTCAAATTCAATCTCGGCCATTTGGACATCAAACGGCAAGTCGAGTAACACTGGGCCGGGCCGGCCTGAACGCATTAAATGAAACGCTTGTTGAAAAGCACGTGGTAACTGGCCGGGCTCACGCACGGTGCATGACCATTTAGTCACCGGTTTGGAGATCGATTCAATGTCAACCGCCTGAAAGTCTTCTTTGTACAGTCTCGCGCGAGGCGCCTGGCCGGTGATGCACAAAATCGGAATACTGTCGGCAATGGCTGAATACAAGCCCGTAATCATGTCTGTCCCCCCCGGACCTGATGTGCCAATGCACACGCCAATATTGCCAGCCGCTGCGCGGGTGTAACCTTCGGCCATGTGGGACGCACCTTCCACATGGCGTGCCAGGATGTGCGCAATCGATTGCCGCTCGCGCATGGCGGCGTACAGCGGGTTGATGGCAGCACCCGGCACGCCAAAGGCTTGGGTAATACCCTCTTTTTCCATCACCAGCACCGCGGCCATTGCGGCCTTCATTTTTGCCATGTTTGTCTCCATAGTTGTTAAAATTTCTGAACGAATGTTCGCGGTTCTGGCTTTCATTTGGAAGCCCCACTGACTGCATTACGCTTATTCTGTTTTGGAATAACCCCAATGACAGGGCTACCTGTTTAGCCACGGACTGCTTGCAAAATGAGTTGATGATGAAAGATCGATATGGATCGCATTCAAGCCATAGAACTTTTTATACGCGTGGTTGACCTGGGTTCTTTCAGCAAGGCCGCAATCGACAGAGGTATTGGTCAGCCGACCGCTACCAAGCTGGTCGCTGCGCTTGAAAAGCGTTTGGGTTCGCGCCTGCTGCACCGCACTACCCACGGTGTGACAGCTACAGAAATTGGTGCGCTGTACTACGACAAATGCAAACTCATCGTTCACCACCTCGACGAAGCGCAAAGCGCCAGCACCTTGCTTCAATCACAGGTTGAGGGCACGCTGCGCATTAGTACATCGGTAGCTTTTGGCAGACGTGTGTTGTCGCCCATGGTGATGCGCTTTATGCAAATGCATCCCAAGCTGCAAATGGAACTGAACTTTGAAGACCGTTACGCTAATTTGGTGGAGCAGGGTATTGATGTGGCCATTCGCATGGGTCCGCTGGCTGATTCAACCTTGGGTGCGCGCTACCTCGGCATCAACCCCTGGATGGTGGTGGCGTCAAGCAGCTATTTGGCTACCCGCGGTACGCCTTCAAAACCCTCAGACCTGGCGGCGCATGACGCGCTGATATATAGCACCGTGCAGGGCGATGCGCGCTGGCACTTGGGCGGTCCTAACGGTCGAACGCAAGCCGTGCCTGTCAAGGGTCCACTGCGCTCCAACAATCTGTCTGCTTTGCTGGTGGCTGCACGCAGCGGCATGGGGTTGGCTGCGCTGCCAAGGTATGTGGCCCATGCGTCTGTGCGCAGCGGCGTATTGACAGAAGTCCTGACTGAATGGACGCTGCCGTCGCAAGAGATTCATGCGGCGTACCCATCGCCACAACTGGTGCCCGCCAAGGTAACCAGCTTTGTGAGCTGGCTTCAAGGCCAGTTTGGGCCGAGCTGGTGGGCGGACTAAAAAATAGTTTGACCTTGCGCCTTGGTATTCGTGTTTTACGCTGGCCGGCTGGGTTGCCAAGCCAAGGTCAAGGCCGGCGTATCAACACGTCTGTCGTGACATATGTTGGCGCCACTTTGAATCAATACGGCTTTTGGCTGAATTGCAGAAAATGGTGCTGCTTAAGCCTTAGTTAACCTATATCCTTGCATCATTCGCTATTGAATAAATAGCAATTTTTAAAAAATTGACCAGTCTGAGGTCTAGCCTCAAAATTAAGGTGGGCCTTCTCGCACCAGGCTAACGCCGGTCTAAGTTATAGCTGATCAGCGCACTCAGCCTGACCTGACGGTTCAGGTTTAGCCAGGCCGATTGGTAATTCCATTTCCAAATCATCCGTGCACTTTGTCGGCTTCGCAAGCCGTACGCTTGTACTGTCGTCGCTTCGCCTTCGCGTTCACGAATGATGTGGGA
>JBBAPP010000140.1:0-4310 GCA_040400775.1 Polaromonas sp.
CCCACCAGCGGCGCAAACACGCCCATGCTGGCGCACTGCGCTTCTTCAAAGGTTGCTGCTTCAGGAAACACGCAGGCATAGCAAGGCGATGCCGCATCGCGTGGGTCATACACCGTGACTTGACCGTCAAAGCGAATGGCAGCGCCCGACACCAAGGGTTTGCGGTGCTTGACGCAGGCCCGGTTGATGGCGTGGCGGGTGGCGAAGTTGTCGGTGCAGTCGAGCACCACATCAGCCCCACCTACCCACTGGTCAAGCAGCGCATCGTCTGCACGATGGGTGACGGCAGTAACGTGAACCTCTGGGTTGATGGCAGCAATCGCCTGTTGAATGGACTGCGCTTTGAGCTGCCCTACATTGGCCGTTGTGTGGGCAATTTGCCGCTGCAAATTTGTGGCGTCGACCGTGTCGTGGTCAACCACTGTGATGCGCCCGACACCGGCACCGCCCAGGTAGAGCGCAACAGGTGAGCCCAGACCGCCAGCGCCAATAATCAGGGCGTGCGATGCGAGTAGCTTTTGCTGGCCTTCAATGCCCAGTTCATCTAAGAGAATATGCCGCGAATAGCGTAGCAACTGTGCGTCGTTCACGCCTGAGATCTCACAAGAAAAATCAATTCTCTTTCTTCTCGTTTTTATTTTCAACCACCGCCGTTTTGCTGACGATCACGGGCCGGCCTTTGAGCTGGTTGATGGCTTGCAGCAGCGGAAAGTCTTTGTCGCTGCCGAGCTCAGGCGGGCGGCGCTGCTCTGGTGTTTTTTTGTTTTCTTCTTCAAGTTTTTTCAACGCCAGTTCGCGTGCTTTTTCACGGTTGGCATCTTTGGCTTCAGCACCCTGGCCGCTGCCCAGATGTTTTTCAAGATCGGCTTCGCGGGTGCGCAGGGCCGCAAACGGGCTGCCTTCCAGGGTTTCGTCAATCATCACATCGGGGATGATGCCTTTTGCTTGAATCGATTTACCACTTGGCGTGTAGTAGCGCGCGGTGGTGAGCTTGATGCCGGTGTCTGGCCCCAAAGGCCGCACGGTTTGCACCGAGCCCTTGCCAAAAGTCTGGTTGCCCATGATGATGGCACGTTTGTGGTCTTGCAGCGCACCAGCGACGATCTCACTGGCGGAGGCTGAGCCTTCATTGACCAGCACCACCAACGGCACGGTTTTCAGGGCCGCCGGTAGGCGCTTGAGCGGGTCATTGCCGGCGCGGCGCAGGTAAAACTCGGGCGCTGCTTTGTAGACAAACTTGCTTTCAGCCAGCTGGCCATTGGTCGACACCACGACCACGTTTTCAGGCAAAAAGGCCGCAGAAATCGCCACCGCTGCATCCAGCAAACCACCTGGGTCGTTGCGCAAGTCAAGCACCAAGCCTTTCAGGTTGGGCTCCTGCTTGTAAATGGTTTCGACCCGGGTCGCAAAGTCTTCCACCGTGCGCTCCTGGAACTGGCTCAAGCGCACCCAGGCATAGCCCGGCTCAATGACTTTGCCGCGCACCGATTGGGTACGAATCTCTTCACGGATGATGGTGACCGTGAAGGTGCGGCTTTCGTCCTTGCGGAAAATCGTCAAAACAACCTTGCTTTTTGGCTCACCGCGCATTTTTTTCACCGCGTCGTTGAGCGTCAAACCCTTCACGGCGGTGTCGTCAATGCGCGTGATCAGGTCGTTGGGTTTCAGGCCTGCCCGGTCAGCGGGGGAGCCTTCAATCGGTGACACCACCTTGACCAGACCGTCTTCCTGGCTGATCTCAATACCGACACCCACAAAGCGGCCGCTGGTACCTTCACGAAATTCTTTGAAAGATTTTTTGTCAAAGTAAGCCGAGTGCGGATCCAGGCTGGCGACCATGCCTGTGATGGCATCTGAAATCAGCTTTTTCTCATCGACCGGCTCAACATAGTCAGACTTGACCATGCCAAACACATTGGCCAGTTGCTGCAGCTCTTCAAGCGGCAGCGGTGCCAGCCCACCGCGCGCCACCGCCTGAAGCTGGACGGTGGTCAGCGCACCAGCGACCACACCGATTGAAACCCAGCCTGCAATTTTGAGCTTTTGACCCATGACAACACCTTGAATAATGAACCAGAACAACGAAGAAGCAATATACACCTAGGACAAAAGCCTTGGGAATCAGTTCCTCAGTTTTGAAGAAATCGCCCAGACTTTGGCCTTGAATTTAACTTTGCTTTACGCGGCGGCCTGTTTTGCCTCAAGGTAGTAGTGCCTGATCGGCTTTAAATCAGCATCCAATTCATACACCAGGGGGCTGCCGTTCGGGATGTTCAGGCCCACGATGTCTGCGTCAGACACCTTGTCCAGGTACTTGACCATGGCGCGTATCGAGTTGCCGTGCGCTGCCACCACGATCCGCTTGCCGGCTTTTATAGCGGGTGCCATGGCGTCGTTCCAAAAAGGCAGCACCCTTTCAACCGTGTCTTTCAGGCATTCGCTCAAAGGCACTTGGCCGGCTTGCAGCTTGGCATAGCGGCGGTCACTGCGTTCACTGCGCGCGTCGCCGTCCTGCATCGCAGGCGGCGCTACGTCGTAGCTGCGCCGCCACAGCAAAACCTGCGCAGCACCAAACTTTTGGGCAGTTTCGGCCTTGTTCAGCCCTTGCAAATCACCGTAATGCCGCTCATTGAGGCGCCAGCTGTTGACCACCGGCAGCCAGGTCCGGTCCATCGCGTCCAGCGTATGCCACAGCGTGTGCGTGGCGCGCTTGAGCATGCTGGTGTAGGCCACGTCAAAGTCAAATCCGGCTTGATGGAGCAATTGGCCCGCGGTTTTGGCCTGGGCAATGCCGGTATCCGTGAGCGGCACGTCGGCCCAGCCGGTAAAGCGGTTTTCTAAATTCCAGGTGGATTCTCCGTGGCGTATGAGTACAAGTTTGTGCATGAAAGAGGTTTTTTTCGGGGCTTAAATACAAGCTCGGTTGGCGGGTTTGCAACGTCATTCTAAAATCATGGGCTTCGCTACTTATTTCCCCAAAGGTTCAACGTGAAATTTTTGATTGATAACTGGATGCTGATATCCATTGCTCTGGCCTCCGGCGGCTTGCTGGTTTGGCCCATGCTGGCCAGCGGGATGAACGCCGGCGCACTCACCGCCAGCGGCGCGGTGCAACTGATCAACCGTGAAAAAGCCGTGGTTGTGGATGTGGGTGAAATTGAAGAATTTGCGTCCGGCCACGTCGGTGGCGCTAAAAATGTGCCGTTTAGCGAACTCGAAGACAAGCTGCCGGGTGCGGTTAAAAACAAGGCCTTGCCGCTGATCTTGGTGTGCGCCACTGGCGCGCGCGCCAACCGTGCCGTGGCCGTCGCCAAAAAGCTGGGCTACGAGCAAGCCCAGGCATTGGGCGGAGGCCTGAAAGCCTGGAAAGAGGCCAATTTGCCGCTGGAAAAAGCCTGAGATGCAAACCGTAAAGATCTATTCCACCGGCAGTTGCCCCTACTGCATTGCCGCTAAACAGTTGCTAAAAGCACGCGGCGTTACCGAGCTTGACGACATACGGGTTGATGTGACCCCTGGCGAACGTCAAAAAATGATTGACATCACGGGCCGTCGCACGGTACCGCAAATTTTTATTGGCAGCACCCACGTCGGTGGCTGTGACGATTTGGTGGCACTGGACAGCAATGGCGGCTTGCTGCCTTTGTTGAATGCCGCTTGAGAGCAGCTTTTTTTTTAATAGCAACCTGAAAGCAATTCATGGCCGAAGCCAATCTTGACCCGGTATTTCAAATCCAGCGCGTCTACCTCAAAGACGTGTCGCTGGAGCAGCCCAATTCTCCAGAAATCTTACTCAACCAAGAGCAGCCAGGCGTTGACATTCAACTCGGTGTTGAAGCCGCCCCAGTGGCCGACGGCCTGTTTGAGGTGACGGTCACGGCAACCATTCACGCCAAGATTGCCGACAAAACTGTGTTTTTGGTTGAGGCCAAACAAGCCGGTATTTTTGAGCTGCGCAACATGCCGCAAGAGCAGCTGGGTGCTGTACTTGGCATTGCCTGCCCGCAAATCGTCTACCCCTACCTGCGCGGCAACGTGGCCGACGTGGTGCAGCGCGGTGGTTTTCCACCAGTGCATCTGGCTGAAATTAATTTTCAGGCGATGTACGAGCAGCAACAGGCTGACGCCGCCGCTGCGGCTGCTGTTGCAACGCCGGCTGCAGCGCAAATCATTGTTTGATGCACTTCATGGTCGCTAGATCATGAAAATTGCTGTACTGGGGGCCGGTGCCTGGGGCACGGCGCTGGCTATCAGCGCTGCCTCCCGCCACCAGGTCACGCTCTGGGCGCGGGATGCAGCGCAATGCCAGG
>JBBAPP010000140.1:4410-6601 GCA_040400775.1 Polaromonas sp.
GCTTTTCACAGCGCCACGTTGCGCGTCTATGCCAATGACGACATCGCCGGCGTTGAAGTCGGCGGAGCGGTCAAGAACGTGCTGGCGATTGCCACGGGTTTGTGCGACGGTCTGGGGCTGGGCCTGAACGCCAGAGCCGCCTTGATCACGCGTGGTCTGGCAGAGATGACACGCCTTGGTGTGGCGCTCGGTGCAAAAGCAGAAACCTTCACCGGCCTGTCTGGTCTGGGTGATTTGGTGCTGACCGCTACCGGCGATTTAAGCCGCAACCGCAAGGTCGGCCTGGCGCTGGCGCAAGGCAAAACGCTCTTTGAGGCCGTCGCAGCCCTAGGCCACGTAGCCGAAGGCGTGTACTGCGCCCGCAGCGTGGTGCAGCGTGCGGCGGGTTTGGGTATTGAGATGCCCATTTCTCAAGGGGTGGTGGCGCTGCTGGACGGCCAGATCACGCCAGTCCAGGCAGTGGCCGCGCTGATGGGGCGCGAGGCGCGAGGCGAAGCTTTTTAAACTCAAATCTCGAGGTTGTCAATCAACCTGGTATTGCCCAGCTTGGCCGCGCCCAGCACCACCAGCGGTTGGCTGGCGACATCGCCCCAGGGCGGCATCAGGTCGGCGCGGCGGCGGACGGTCAGGTAGTCAGGTTTCCAGCCGCGTCGGGCCAGGGCTTGCATGGCTTGGGCTTCCAATCTGGGCAAGTCTTGGGGTGTGGCAGCTTTGGCGGCAACGCCCAGGGCGTGCAGGGCTTTTGACAATTCAACGGCTTCCAGTCGCTCGGCTTGTTTCAGGTAGCTGTTGCGTGATGACAGCGCCAGGCCATCAGCCGCGCGCTGGGTTTCGCCTGCCAAAATCTCAATCGGCAAGGCAAACTGCTGCACCATACGGCGCACCACCATGACCTGTTGGTAGTCTTTTTTGCCAAAGGCCGCCACGCCGCTGGGCATGCCCGCGTAGACGCATGAAAACAGCTTGAGCACAACGGTACCCACGCCGATAAAAAAACCAGGCCTGAAGTGGCCTTCAAGAATGTCGCTCAGGTCGCTAGCCGGGTGCAACTTGTAGGTCTGCGGCTCGGGGTAGAGTTCTTTTTCACGCGGGGCAAACAGCACGTTACAGCCCGCAGCTTCCAGCCGTTGGGCATCGGCATCGAGCGTGCGCGGGTAGCTGTCAAAGTCCTCATGCGGGGCAAACTGCAGGCGGTTCACGAAGATGCTGGACACCGTCACGTCGCCCAACGGTTTGGCTTCCTGAACCAGCGCAATGTGGCCATCATGCAGGTTGCCCATGGTGGGAACGAAGGCCGGGCAGGTGAAGCCGCTGAGCTTGTCGCGCAGATCGGCGATGCTGTGGACGATGTGCATTTGTAATTTTTTCTCTTTGGGGGTTACCAAGCGTGGGCAGCGTTAACTGGAAAGCTGCTATTTTTAACCGCCGCCACATAAGCTTGCATCGCGCCGCGCACACTACCCGCATCGGCCATGAAGTTATGCACAAATTTTGGCATTTTGCCCAGGTTCATGCCCAGCATGTCATGCAGCACCAGCACCTGGCCAGCGCAACCGTTGCCGGCACCGATACCAATCGTGGCGCAGTTTGTCAGGCTGGTGGTGAGCGCTGTGGCCAGTGCCTCGGGTACCATTTCCAGCACCAGCATGGCAGCGCCTGCGTCTTGCAGGGCGCTGGCTTCACGTTTTAATTTGGCAGCAGCCGCATCGGTTTTTCCCTGCACGCGGTAGCCGCCCAGGGCGTGTACGGTTTGCGGTGTCAGCCCCAGATGCGCGCAAACCGGAATCCCGCGCTCGACCAGAAAATGCACCACCTCGGTGGTCCAGCCGCCACCCTCAAGTTTGACCATCTGAGCGCCCGCTTGCATGATGACGGTTGCACTGTGCAGGGCTTGCTCTTTTGACGCATGGTAGGTGCCAAACGGCAAATCACCAATCAGCCACGCTGCAGCCTGTGCGCGGCGCAGGCCGTTGGCCACGCATTCGGTGTGGTGGCGCATGGTCTCCAAAGTCACACCAACGGTGCTGGTCAGCCCCTGACAGACCATGCCCAGCGAGTCGCCGACCAGAATGCAGTCAACCCCTGCTGCATCTGCCACAGCCGCAAAGGTCGCGTCATAGGCCGTGAGCATGGCGATTTTTTCACCTGCTGTATGCATCTCGCGCAGCCGCGGCAGGCTGATGGGCTTGCG
>JBBAPP010000141.1:0-6513 GCA_040400775.1 Polaromonas sp.
TTTGGCGCGAATACGAAGGCGGCGTGACCGACTGGATCACCCAGTCCAAACGCGCTGCGCAAATCACCGGCAACGCCAAAACGGTGCTATCGAACCCTCAAAAGGCCAAAAATACCCCTAAAAATGAGCTGCAGACTAATGAATTTACTCGCGATCAGCTATCAAAAAAGAAGCTTAGCTATAAAGAGCAAAAAGAACTTGACGGCCTGCCTACGCTAATTCAAACGCTGGAGTCACAGCAAAAGGCGATTACCCAAGAGCTGTATGACGGCAGCCTATACGCCAGCAACCCCAAACGCGCAACCGAGCTGACCGCCAAAAACGCCAAGCTCGACGACGACCTGCTGGACGCCATGCAGCGCTGGGAGACTTTATCGGCGTAGGTTTGTCTATCTGGCAGCACGGCGTACAAAGCGCGGCGCTTACGGCTGGTCAATACCAGCCTGGTTGCCGTGTTCAGCCTACCCGCTAGCGTGTTCAAACCCTACAGCAGCGTAAAAACAGTACTTTGATTCTGGACAGACGCCTGCACAAGCAATTGAGCAGCGCTCTTTTTGCCAGCATCAAGATCGACTGAATCTGTAGGCAGTAATAACGCACGATCCCAAAGATATCCCTTTCAGGCCATTTTTAGGTATGTTTTAGGCCTCCAGACCAATGAAAACTAGTGCCAATAGCTCCTGAAAGTATAGCTATTAACGTGCACAAAAATTGCACGTCATGTCCTCTAGAATAAAAAATCTACGGAAGACACATGACGGCAACAGCGACTCACGACACCCCCCACGACCTCAGCCCCCTGCGCATCAACGGCCAGCGGCTGTGGGACAGCCTGATGACGCTGGCCCAGATTGGTGCAACGCCCAAGGGCGGTGTTTGCCGCCTGACCTTGACCGACCTTGACAAACAAGGGCGTGACTTGGTTATCCAGTGGGCCGTTGATGCGGGCATGTCGGTGGTGATTGACAAAATCGGTAACGTCTTCATGCGCCGGGCGGGGCGTCACAACAGCCTACCGCCTATCATGACCGGCAGCCACATTGACACCCAGCCGACCGGCGGCAAGTTTGACGGCAATTACGGTGTGCTGGCAGGCATTGAAGTGGTGCGCACCCTGAACGACCACGGTATTGAAACCGAAGCACCGATTGAAGTGGCCTTCTGGACAAATGAAGAGGGCTCGCGTTTTGTGCCGGTGATGATGGGCTCTGGCGTGTTTGCCAAAGCCTTCAGCCTGGAACACGCTTACACGGCAACAGACACGGAAGGCAAAACCGTCAAGAACGAGCTGACGCGCATCGGCTACCTGGGAGAGCAAGAGCCGGGTGACCACCCAATCGGCGCTTATTTTGAAACCCACATCGAGCAAGGCCCGGTACTGGAAGACAACGACGTGACGATTGGCGTGGTGCAGGGCGTGCTGGGCATTCGCTGGTTTGATTGCACCGTTACCGGCATGGAGGCGCACGCCGGCCCGACCCCGATGGCGCTGCGCAAAGACGCGCTACAGGTGGCTACGCAACTGATGCAGGAAGTGGTGGCCAGCGCCTTGCGCCATGGCCCGCACGGGCGCGGTACGGTGGGCATGGTCCAGGTGCACCCCAATAGCCGCAACGTGATTCCGGGGCGGGTCAAGTTCTCCATGGACATGCGCAACGCGACAGATGCGCTGGTAGACCAGCAGGCGGCAGAGGTCAAAGCGCTGGCCACCAAGCTCAGTGCGGGAACAGGCATGGCCATCGATATTGAGCTGGTCTCGAGCTACGCCGCCATCAGCTTTCATGACGCCTGCATTGACGCAGTGGCGCGGGCCAGCCAAAAGCTGGGTTACTCCAGCATGCCCGTGGTGTCTGGCGCGGGGCATGACGCGATTTACATGGCCAGGCTGGCCCCCAGCGGCATGATTTTTATCGCCTGCAAAGACGGCATCAGCCACAACGAGGTCGAAGACGCCCAGCCAAAGCACATCACGGCGGGCTGCAATGTGCTGCTGCATGCCATGCTGGAGCGTGCGGGCGGCTTAATCTGTCAGGAGAGTTCGGGAAAGCCATAAGGCTTAAAACACCAATTGGCACATATATTGCTGATTGTTAAATCGGCAGTTGATTAAACCCCTGGAGATCACATGAAGCATTTGAACAAGCATGGCGGCAAAGTATTGACGCTGTTGGCAGCCAGCCTGCTGGCATTCAATCTGACCAGCGCCATGGCGCAAGAGAAAACCCTGCGTATCGCCATGACGGCGGCGGATATTCCCCGCACGCTGGGCCAACCTGACCAAGGCTTTGAGGGCAACCGTTTTACAGGTATCCCGATGTATGACTCGCTCACGCAGTGGGACTTGTCCAAGTCAGACGCGGCCAGCGTGCTAGTACCAGCGCTGGCTACCAGCTGGGCAGTCGATGCCAAAGACAAAACCAAGTGGGTCTTCAAGCTGCGCCCCGGTGTCAAGTTTCATGACGGTTCCGAGCTGAACGCTGACGCCATCGTGTGGAATGTGCGCAAGGTGCTGGACAAAGATGCGCCGCATTTTGATGCCAGTCAGGTCGGTGTCACAGCCTCGCGAATGCCCACGCTGCGCAGCGCCAAAACGATTGGCAGCCTGACGGTCGAATTGACCACCAGCGAACCGGATGCCTTTTTGCCTATCAACCTGACCAACCTGTTTATGGCGTCGCCAGCGCATTGGCAGAAAAAGTTTGACGCAGCACCCGCCGGCCAAAGCCCTGCTGACAAAGCCAAAACCGCTTGGACGGCTTTTGCTGCTGACGCATCGGGCAGTGGCCCTTTCAAAATGACGCGCTTTGTTCCGCGTGAGCGCCTTGAAATGGCAGCCAACAAAACCTACTGGGATGCCAAGCGCGTGCCAAAAATCGACAAGGTGGTGATGCTGCCGATGCCAGAGGCGAATGCCCGCACCGCCGCCCTGCTGTCGGGTCAGGTCGACTGGATTGAAGCGCCGTCGCCTGACGCAATGGCCGCCATTCAGAGCCGGGGCAACAAGGTCTACTTCAACCAGCAGCCACACGTATGGCCGTGGCAGTTGTCATTTGCTGATGGCTCGCCCTGGCTGGACAAGCGGGTGCGCCAGGCCGCCAACTTGTGTGTTGACCGTGGCGGCATGCTCAAGCTGCTGGGCGGCATGATGGGTGTACCCAAAGGCACCGTCACACCCGGTCACCCGTGGTGGGGCAACCCGAAGTTTGATATTCGCTACGACCCGGAAGCCGCTAAAAAATTGATGGCTGAAGCCGGGCATTCGGTCGCCAAGCCGCTCAAGGTCAAGGTACAAATTTCTGCCTCGGGCTCGGGCCAGATGCAACCGCTGCCGATGAACGAGTTTGTGCAGCAGTCGCTCAAGGGTTGCGGCTTTGACGTGCAGTTTGACGTGATTGAGTGGAACACGCTGTTCACCAACTGGCGCAAAGGCGTGAAAGACCCATCGGCCAACGGCGCAAATGCCATTAACGTCAGCTTTGCCGCGATGGACCCGTTTTTTGCGATGGTGCGCTTTACCAGCACCAAGACATTCCCGCCGGTGTCAAACAACTGGGGTTACTACGGCAACCCTGAAGTGGACAAGCTGATTGCCGATGCGCGCACCAGCTTTGACGAAAAATCCCGTGATGCGGCGCTGGCTAAACTGCATGCCCGGATTGTGGATGACGCACCGTTTGTCTGGATTGCCCACGACGTTGGCCCGCGCGCCATGAGCCCGAAAGTCAAAAATGTGGTGCAACCACGCAGCTGGTTCATCGATATAGCAACCATGACAATGGACTGAACCGCTTCCCAGTCCAAGCAATTACTGCGTTGCTTCGTCTAGTCGTGCCACGGCACTGCCTGCGACTCAGCGCCTGTCTCTCACTTCGACTGGAAACCGGAACTACCGGATACACCGTTTGTTCTCATACCTGATCCGCCGTATCACCTACGCCCTGCCCATCATGCTGGGCGTGGCGCTGGTGTGTTTTGCGCTGGTGCATCTGGCACCCGGCGACCCGCTGGTCTCTATTCTCCCGCCCGATGCGTCGCAGGAGCTGGCTATGCAAATGCGCGAGCTGTATGGCTTTAACCGCAGCTACCCCGAACAGTTTGCAGGCTGGGTATGGCGCGCGCTGCAAGGGGACTTGGGCACCTCGATCGCCAGCGGCAGGCCAGTGGCCAGCGAGGTGATTCGTGCCGTGGGCAACACGCTGCGGCTGGCAGCAGTAGCCACACTGATTGGTTTTATGTTTGGCTGTTTGTTTGGCTTTGTGGCGGGTTACTTTCGCAACTCGTGGGTAGACCGCGCTGCATCGGTGCTGTCGGTTCTGGGTGTCAGCGTGCCGCACTACTGGCTGGGCATGGTGATGGTGATTGTGTTTGCTGCTATTTTGAACTGGCTGCCTGCCACCGGAATGGGTAGTGGTGACGCCTGGGCCTGGGACTGGGAGCACCTCAAATACATGGTGCTGCCAGCACTCACCATGTCGGTCATTCCCACGGGCATCATTGCGCGTACCGTGCGGGCGCTGGTGTCAGACCTGCTGGACCAGGAATTTATTGTCGGCCTGCGCGCCAAGGGGCTCACGCAATTTGGTATTTTTTGCCACGTGGTTAAAAACGCCGCACCCACTGCGTTGGCCGTGATGGGTCTGCAATTGGGCTACCTGCTGGGCGGCTCGATTTTGATTGAGACGGTTTTCTCATGGCCGGGCACCGGGTTTTTGCTCAACTCCGCCATCTTTCAACGCGACCTGCCTTTGCTGCAAGGCACTATTTTGGTGCTGGCGATGTTTTTTGTGGTGCTTAACTTGCTGGTCGATGTGGTGCAAACACTGCTCGACCCACGGATTGCGCGATGAAGGCGATGACTGCCCCCCTGACGGCGGCGCAATCAGTTGTGCAGCCGCTTGAAAAATCACCCGGCTACTGGCAGTCGGTGCTGACGCGCTTGCTCAAAGACAAGGTTGCACTGGGCGCCGGCAGCGTTATTTTGATTTTGTTTCTGATGGCGATTTTTGGCCCGTTCATCGTGCCAGCAGATCCGTATCAGTCGTCCATCCTGAGCAGACTCAAGGCAATCGGCAGCCCCGGCTTCCCACTAGGCACTGACGAGCTGGGCCGCGACATGTTGTCGCGCCTGATTGTGGGCGCGCGGCTGTCGCTGTTTATTGGCCTCACGCCGGTTATGTTGGCGTTTGTGATTGGCACGGTCATTGGCTTGCTGGCAGGCTATGCAGGCGGCTGGACCAACAGCGCCATCATGCGCACGATTGATGTGTTTTACGCCTTTCCGTCAGTGCTGCTGGCCATTGCGCTGTCCGGCGCGCTGGGTGCAGGCATCTTGAATTCTCTGATCTCGCTGACGATTGTTTTCATACCGCCGATTGCGCGCGTGGCCGAAAGCGTGACCACGCAGGTACGCAATCGCGACTATGTTGAGTCAGCCCGTGCCACGGGTGCGAATGCTTTTACGATTGTTCGCGTCCACGTACTCGGCAATGTGTTGGGGCCCATTTTTGTTTACGCCACCAGCCTGATTGCGGTGTCGATGATTCTGGCTTCCGGCCTGAGCTTTTTAGGCTTGGGTGTAAAGCCGCCCGAGCCTGAATGGGGCCTGATGCTGAACACCCTGCGCACCGCGATTTACACCCAGCCCTGGGTGGCGGCTTTGCCGGGTGCAATGATTTTCATTACCTCGATTGCTTTTAATATTCTGTCGGACGGCTTGCGGTCAGCGATGGACAACAAACGATGACCAGTCAAGCGATGAAAACGCCACCGCTTTTAAGCATCAAAGGGTTGACCAAACACTTCCCGCTGAAGAAAAGTCTTTTCAGCAAGGCTGAAGTCGTGCGGGCTGTCGACCAGATTGACTTTGACGTACTGCCCGGTGAAACGCTGGGCGTGGTCGGTGAATCGGGTTGTGGCAAAAGCACCACCGCGCGTTTGTTGATGCAACTCATCAACCCCACCGCAGGTGAAGTGATTTTTGACGGCATGCGGGTCGGTGGCCGTGATTTGCCGCTCAAGGAATTCCGCCGCCAAGTGCAAATGGTGTTTCAGGACAGCTACGCCTCACTGAACCCGCGCCTGACGATTGAGGACTCGATTGCCTTTGGCCCGCAGGTGCATGGCGTGTCGAAGCAAGAGTCCCTGGCACGCGCGCATGACCTGTTGGAACGGGTTGGCCTGTCTCCGGCCCGCTTTGCCGCACGCTACACGCATGAGCTGTCAGGCGGTCAGCGCCAACGCGTCAACATTGCGCGCGCCCTGGCGCTACAGCCGCGCGTGGTGATTTTGGACGAGGCGGTATCGGCACTTGATAAATCGGTCGAAGCCCAGGTGTTAAACCTGCTGCTGGATTTGAAAGACGCATTTAATTTAACCTACGTCTTCATCAGCCATGACTTGAACGTGGTGCGTTTTATCAGCGACCGGGTGATGGTGATGTACCTCGGCCAGGTGGTAGAAATCGGCCCGGCCGATGCGCTGTTTGACAAGCCGGCGCACCCGTACACGCAGGCG
>JBBAPP010000142.1:0-6421 GCA_040400775.1 Polaromonas sp.
CAAAGTAATTATTGTCTGACCGTATGCAGCATCGCCAGTGTGGTGTCGACAAGCTGCGGCACAAATGCCATTTGAACGTGCGCTTTACCGCGTACCAGGCGGTTGTCAGCACCCAGCAGGGTGGCTGTTGAGGCTGGGAAAACAATATTGTCTGCTGTGCTGTACCAACATGTAAACAGTGCATGCCGCCCTTTTGGCATGCCTTGGTTGAGACTGCTTTGCCATTCTGAGGCCAAACGCATCTGCAAGATATTTTTTTTGCGACCAAATCGCGCCAGCCAAGTGCCGCCATGCGGCGTTCCTATGGTGACCACATGGTGTACACGTGCTTCAGCTTGCATTGTTTGCAACCATGCGCGTACCGCTAAACCGCCCATGGAATGGCACACCACCAGCGGGGCCAGGCCTGTGGCTGCATGGACTTGCCGCACAGCGGCATCAATGTCTGGCGTGTAGTTGTCGATAGAGCTAAAGATGGGCTCCAGATTCACGGCGACAAAGGCGTGACCAGTACCTTGCAAACGCTTGAGCCAGGGGTTCCAAAACCCCCGGTTGCAAAAAAATCCATGAACGAAAACCACACCACGTTTGCCCTGGGTGATGCTGCTAGCCGCAAGGTTGTTGGGGATGGCTTGTGAGCGGAACGGCTGGCGCCAGCAAAACACCTGTGGCGTGGTCAATGCCTCGCCAAGCCAGGCACTGAACAGCTCCATCACGGTGGCTGCTGGCGCAGGGTCGGTGCGGTTTACCGAACGCAAACAAAAGAACTCAAGCGCCAAAAAGGCAGTGTAGCCAAGCGTAATAATGAAAAAACCGGCCACGGCGACAACCGGCGAGCTGTGCCTGAAGGTCAACAGCCAGCCGACAGCGGCGGCCATCAAGGTGAAAATAATCAATACTTGAAGCCGCGCCAGCATGGAAATACTTGGAAATTTATGCCAGCTGGACGGCTGTCTTGGTTAGCTTTGTGGCCAAGCCTTGTGCCAAGCGATTGACCACACCATAAATCGACAACTGTGGATTGGCCCCAATGCTGGTGGGGAATAACGAACCATCGTGAATCGACAGATTTTCGATCTGCCAGTGCACGCCGTCAGGCCGGGTCACGCCCAGTTTTTCAACACCCGCCAGTCCGCAGCCGCCCATCACGTGGGCGCTGACGATTTTGGTCAACATGGGCTTCATGGGCAACGCATTGACGGCATCACGCGCCTCAGTCCAGGTGGTGTAAGTTTTCGCCATTTCGTGCAGCGGCAATACCTTGACAGCACCTGCGGCAAACTGGATTTCCATCATCGACAACAAGGCGCGGCGAGCGCCGTCCATCACGTAATCAGTCAACGGGTAGTCGAGTACTGGCGAGCCATCAGCGCGCAGCTTGACTTTGCCGCCTTGCGACTGCTCATGGAAACCGTCGCGCATCAGCGCCAGCAGCGTGTGGCTGTGCGGAAAAGCTTTCAGCAAATCATGCTGGGCTTGCCCCATACCAGGCACAGTGGATGCAAAAATAATCGGATGTAGCGGCGGCGCTTCCAGCTTGTAGCCAATCGGCCCGTCTATGGCTTGGGTGTCTAAAAAATGGTCGGTGTAAATGGTTTGCGGTGCGCCTTGCCAAGCTTCGACTTTTTGTTCAAAGACGCCAGACGACATGACGACGGGGTGCAAAAAGCTGCGTTTGCCCAGGTTGCCATGCGGGTCAGGTGCCCCAGAACGTAGCAAAAGCGCCGGCGAGTTGATGGCGCCACCTGCCAGCACATAATGCTTTGCTATTATTTTAATAGTCTTCTGTGCCCGGATTTGTTGGACTTGATTCGTATTTAATGCATGAGAAGAGCAAAAAAGTGCAGTAATTCGACCATTCGCGAGCTCAAACCGTTCGGCCCGGGTTTCGACCAGCAACTGAGCGCCCTTGTCGAGCGCAGCAGGGATGGTGGTGACCAGCATTGACTGCTTGGCATTGGTTGGGCAGCCCATGCCGCAAGAGCCCAAGTTCCAGCAGCCTTTGACGTTACGTGCAATCGCCAGTGCCGGTATACCCAGCTTGGCCGCGCCACGGCGCAGCAAATCGTTGTTCTCATTTGGCGCTGTGAGCCAGGGGCCAATGTTCAGGCGGCGTTCGGCTTGGTCAAAGTACGGTGACAGGGCGTCTGTGTTGTAGTCTTTCAATTCGAACCGGTTTTGCCAAAACGCCAACGTGGCGGCAGGTGTACGAAACGATGAGGTCCAGTTAACGGTGGTTGAGCCACCGACGCAGCGGCCTTGCAAGATGTTGATGGCCTTGTCTTGTGTCTTGCGGGCGGCGCTTTCTTGGTAAAGCTGCGGGTAGGCCTCGGACTCCTTTTGATGGAAGTCGGTGCTGCTTTTAAGCGGCCCCTCTTCAATGATGACGACTTTCAATCCGGCTTTGGTGAGCAGCTCGGCGGTGATGCCTGCTCCAGCCCCGCTGCCGATAATGGCGACATCACAGGTGATGCTTTCTGGCGGCGGGCCAAAAGCGCCTCCCGAGACTTTCCAGCCTCTGGCCAGACCGTCTTTGATCGGATCTTGTCCCTTATACATAAGATTAATTCACCATGTTAGATTTTCAGCGGGCCCGGGTAGCCGAGTAAAAGCCAGGTGTCAGGCTCAGAAAAGTATGCGCTCGCTGTTATGTCATGCAGCGCAGCATATGCTTGCTGGCGCAACGCCAGGCTTGAAAGCCGCATGTTTTGTAGTGCTGCTTGTAGATCTTGCACACTGGCATTGGCCCAAGGCGTGCGCAGGCCCGCCAGTGCCAGCCGGCCCGCACCAGAACCCAAAACTGACAGCAGTTGCGACAACTCTGCCTGCGCATAAGGCGGTAACGCGCCGACTAAAATATCGATCCGACTTAGCAGCCCGGTCAATGCCGCTTCTTTGGCAGCCGGCTGCTCAGGCAAAGTTTTGTCTAAAACAGCCAAACCAATAGCGCGAAACACGCCTCGGCCGGTAGCGGTTAAAGTGCTGCGCTCCAGCCCGGGCTGTATCAAAACAGCCGCGCCACCCACCACAGCCAGTGCAGCAGCTGAGACAATACCCAGTTTTAGCCAAGTTCTTCTTTGCATGCCCTCCAGTTTCGCACGCTGGCTTGCGTTTTCAGTAGAGCGGGGTGACTAGATAAACTTGGGCCATCTATCCATTTCACACCAGATGAACGCTTCAGCCGATCAAATTCACCAAGCACTTGAAACTGTTGCACGGCTCAGACAGCAGCGCATCGGTCAACCTGATGTGGTTTTAGCCAACGCAGCGATCAAGCGTTTTCAAGCCCGGCGTTTTCAGGCCACCTATCCAGACTTGTTGCAGAGCCCGCGTTACCAAACAGCAGCGCATTTTTTTCTGCACCAGCTCTACAGCGACAAGGACTACGCCGAACGAGACCAGCAGTTTGCGCGTATTGCCAACACGATTGCCAAGTTGTTTCCGCAATCGGTGGTTAACACGGCCGCAGCGCTGGCCGAGGTGCATGCGTTAACGGAGCGGCTGGACGATGCGATGGCGCATGCTTATCTGGCTTTGCAAGTTGCCGACCCCAGTTTGTCTGACGCGGCCATCTATATTGCTTGCTGGCGTCAAGTGTCGGATTCTGCTGCGCGGCATCAGCAGCTTCAAGTCGTGCTTGCCCTAGGTGAATCACTTGACAGTTTGACCCGTAAACTCGGTCTTCGAATGCTTTTAAAAATGATGCGTGGTCCTGCAACAGCAGCTGGTCTGGCGTCTCTGCAAATGTTTTTGGAGTCAGGGTTTGATGCTTTTCAGACCATGCGCGGCGCCGATGAATTTTTAAAACTGATTACTGAACGAGAGATGGATTGGATCACACGCCTGTTTGAGGAAGATGCTGTCGCTTGCGAGACCAAATTGACTGAATTACTTTCACATAACGCTGCATTTTGAAGGTTTACTAGGACAAGCCCCATACGATTTTTTGACAGATGCTTTCACAATCTGAGTAGGAGATATCTATGAACAGACATTGGCTTGCTAGCTACCCCGAGGGCGTCGCCCACGACATTGATACCGAGCAGTTTTCTTCGCTAAATCAATTGTTGGAGGACTCGTTTAAAAAGAACGCAGCCAAACCTTTTTCAGTCTGCATGGACCGCTGGATGTCTTATGGCGAGCTTGATGCGCTGTCATCGCATTTGGGGGCTTGGTTGCAAAGTTTAGGGCTAGAACCAAATGCGCGCGTTGCCATCATGCTGCCGAACGTACCGCAGTTTACCGTTACTATGGCGGCTATTTTGCGTGCTGGCTACACCTGCGTGAATGTAAATCCTCTGTACACAGCACGTGAACTTGAGCATCAGCTCAAAGACTCTGGTGCGACAGCGATTGTTATTCTGGAAAATTTTGCGCTACCCCTAGCCGACGTGGTGAGCCGCACATCCGTTAAACACATTGTGATGGCATCGATGGGTGATTTGTTGGGTTTCTGGTATGGCAAGTGGCTGACTTTTGCTGTGCGCCACTTGGCCAAAATGGTCCCCGCTTACAAGCTGCCGCTGGATGCAAATCGAGTGGTGACGTCGTTTAGCAAGGCCCTTGTTGATGGCTCTGGCATGACGCTTAAAGCAGCGCATTGCAGCATGGACTCGATTGCATTTTTGCAATACACAGGTGGCACGACAGGCTTGTCAAAAGGCGCTGTGTTAACGCATCGAAACATCATTGCAGCGGTTTTACAAGGCGAGGCATGGTTTACACCGGCACTCAAACGCGTTGGTGATGTCAGCAAAATTAACAATATCGCAGCCTTGCCCTTGTATCACATCTTTGCACTCACCCTGAGTTTGCTGACGATACGCTGGGGGGCGTATGTGACGTTGATACCTAACCCGCGCGACTTCGGCAAGTTTATTGAGGTGCTGAAAAAACGCCCTTTCCATATGTTGCCAGCCGTCAACACCTTGTTCAACGCCCTGCTGCAACATCCACAATTCAAAAGCCTGGATTTTTCAAACTTGTGCGTCTCGCAAGCCGGCGGCATGGCAGCATCTGAAGGCACTGCTCGCCATTGGCAAGAAGTCACTGGTTGCGCGATGGTCGAGGGCTGGGGCATGAGTGAGACCTGTGCCATCGGTACCAACAACCCAGTGACCAGCACAAATTTCAGCGGAACGATCGGTCTGCCCTTACCCAGTATTGATATTGCCATCAAGGATGATGATGGCAAGTCGCTTTCGATTGGCGAGTCAGGTGAAATTTGTATCAAGGGCCCACAGGTGATGGTCGGCTATTACAACCAGCCCGAAGAGAATAAAAAAGCGTTTACGGCAGATGGCTTTATGCGTACCGGGGACATCGGCATCATGGACGACAAAGGCTATACAAAAATTATTGATCGTAAAAAAGACATGATCATTGTTTCAGGCTTCAACGTGTTTCCGAATGAGCTTGAAAATGTGATTTCCATGTGCCCGGGTGTGGTGGAATGCGCGGCAATTGGTATTGCTGATAATTCGCAGGGCGAGGCGATCAAAGTTTTCGTGGTCAAAAACGACCCTAGCTTGACGGAGGATGATGTGGGCGCATATTGCAAACAGCATCTAACAGGTTACAAACGTCCTAAATATATTGAATTTCGTGATGATTTACCGAAGTCGAATGTCGGTAAGATTCTCCGCCGCGAGTTACGCAGTGCCGACTGAAGCGCCAACAGCGCTGATACCTTGATGACCGCACTGCATTTACCCAAAGGAATGCATGTTTTTGAACGCGGTTGGTTGTCATCAAACAATGTTTTGTTTGATGACGGTGTCAGCACATGGTTGGTTGATAGCGGTTATTCGACACATGCGGCTCTAACCGCTTCTTTGGTTGAATCAAAATTATCCTCGCGGCCACTTGATTTTCTGGTAAACACACATTTACATAGCGATCATTGCGGCGGCAATGCAGCCCTGCAGGCAGCCTATCCTCAAATGCTGACCCTGATTCCGCCTGGTCAGTCTGCCTTGGTCCATATTTGGGATGCTGCTGGCCTTTTTTATACGCCAACCGGTCAGCTGTGTCCAAGATTTAATTTTGATAAAACACTTCAAATTGGTTCCACACTGCAAATGGGATGTCAAAAATGGGAGATTCATGCTGCTGGTGGTCACGACCCCCACGCGGTTCTCTTTTTTGAGCCAGTTGAGAAGGTCTTAATTTCTGCTGACGCCCTTTGGGAAAGTGGTTTTGGTGTTGTTTTTCCAGAGCTGGAAGGAATAGAAGCTTTTGGCGATGTTGCACGAACGCTTGATGTGATTGCGCGCTTGAATCCGCGCATTGTGATACCTGGTCATGGACGCATTTTTGAATACAGCCCGCAAATACTGGCTTTGGCGCGGAAAAAACTGGATGCTTTTGTCAGTGACCCGATTAAACATGCACGTCACGCAGCTAAAGTGCTACTCAAATT
>JBBAPP010000143.1:0-3689 GCA_040400775.1 Polaromonas sp.
AACCTTCATGCGGTCTGCCAAAGGGCTGCGAGCGGTCAACTGCTTTTTCTAGGTTACATCCAAACCAGGCCGTTGCCACACGTCACCCCAAGCATTTTTGGTGATGTAGTGCTGCATCGGCAGCGTAAATTCTGTGGCGTTGCTGAATGCGTTGGCCACAAAGTCTTCGCCCATCACCTGCTTGCGGGTGGCCAGGCCAGCCTCAAAGTCCTCGTTTTCCTTGTTTTTTCCGTGCGTCAGATCAGTCAAACCGTACTCCAATATAAGTTGTCACGATGGTACAAAAAAACCCGCCCGGTCGAACCGGTGCGGGCATTTTTACTGGTCCTGCTGCCCGAGGCGAGCAGTCAATTCAACTTACCCCGCATGCCACAGCGCCAGGTTTGACAAGGCAGCCAGCAAACCAGCACCGCAAATTGCAGCGCCCACAGACGTTTTAAGGTATTTCATAGGTGTGCTCACCATCTGATCAGGCAAGGTCAAAACGGTCAAGGTTCATCACCTTGCCCCATGCCGCCGCAAAGTCACGGGCAAACGCCTGCTGCGCGTCGCTTGATGCATAGACTTCTGCAACGGCGCGGAGTTGGGAGTTGGAACCGAAGACCAGATCAACAACGGTCGCCGTCCACTTCTGCTCGCCCGTGGCCCGATCATGGCCTTCCAACACGCCTTCGGATGCCGTTGACTTTTGCCATTTCGTGCTCATGTCAAGCAGGTTCACGAAGAAATCATTGGTCAACGCGCCCGACTGCTTGGTCAAGACGCCGTGTTGTGACTGCCCAACATTGGCATTCAGGGCGCGCAGACCGCCGATCAGCACCGTCATCTCGGGCGCGGTAAGCGTCATCAGGTTGGCACGATCGATCAGCAACTCGGCTGCCGATCCCGTGTGACCCGCCTTGATGAAGTTGCGGAACCCATCTGCCGAGGGCTCCAGCACGGCGAAGGAGTCCACATCGGTCTGCTCCTGCGACGCATCCGTGCGTCCTGGCGAGAAGGGAACCGTTACTTTGTGCCCAGCCTTCAGTGCTGCGGCTTCAACCGCGGCCCCGCCGCCCAAAACGATCAAGTCAGCCAGCGAGACTTTTTTGTTGCCCGTTTGCGCTGCGTTGAAATCCGTCTGAATAGCTTCCAGCGTCTTCAGCACCTTCGCAAGTACAAGCGGCTGGTTTGCTTCCCAATCCTTTTGCGGCGCCAGGCGAATGCGCGCACCATTGGCACCGCCACGCTTGTCGCTGCCGCGGAAGGTCGCTGCCGATGCCCAGGCGGTTGACACCAGTTGGGAAATTGACAGCCCAGACGCGAGAACCTTGGCCTTCAGAGCCGCAATCTCATGCTCCCCGACCAATTCGTGATCGACTGAAGGCACCGGGTCTTGCCAGATCAACTGGCCCTTTGGAACCAGCGGGCCGAGGTAGCGGGCGATGGGTCCCATGTCGCGGTGGGTCAGCTTATACCAGGCGTTGGCGTAGGCATCTGCAAACTCTTGCGGGTTTTGGTGGAAGTGGCGCGAAATTTTTTCATACATCGGATCGACACGCATCGCCATGTCGGCCGTGGTCATCATCGGGGCGTGGCGCTTGGCGTGATCATGGGCATCTGGCACGGTGCCTGCGGCTGCCGCATCTTTCGGTGTCCACTGGTTCGCGCCAGCGGGGCTCTTCGTCAGCACCCACTCGTAGCCAAACAGATTGTCGAAATAGCCCATGTCCCACTGGATCGGGTTGTTGGTCCACGCACCTTCAATCCCGCTGGAGATCGTGTGGACACCCTTTGCGCTGCCAAAGTTGCTGGTCCAGCCCAAGCCTTGCTCGGTGATATCGGCACCTTCAGGCTCTGGGCCCTTGTGGCTTTCAGGGGCTGCGCCGTGCGATTTGCCGAAGGTATGGCCACCGGCAGTCAGCGCCACTGTTTCGTAATCGTTCATTGCCATGCGGGCGAAGGTTTCGCGAATATCCCGCGCCGATGCCAGTGCGTCTGGAACGCCGTCTGGTCCCTGCGGGTTGACGTAAATCAGACCCATCTGCACAGCACCCAGAGGCTGCTCGAGCACCCGGTCACCGGTGTAGCGCTTGTTGTCAAGCCACGTATCTTCAGGTCCCCAGTAAATCTCCTCGCCTGGCTCCCAGACATCCTGGCGCCCACCGGCAAAACCAGCCGTCTTGAAACCCATCGATTCCATGGCGACATTGCCAGTCAGAACCATCAAATCCGCCCAGGAGAGCTTGCGGCCGTACTTTTGTTTGATGGGCCACAACAAGCGGCGCGCCTTGTCCAGGTTCACGTTGTCTGGCCAGCTGTTAAGCGGCGCAAATCGCTGGGTGCCAAAGCCCGCGCCGCCGCGGCCGTCGCCAATTCGGTAAGTACCTGCGCTGTGCCAGGTCATACGGACGAAAAACGGACCGTAATGGCCATAATCCGCAGGCCACCAGTCCTGCGAATCGGTCATCAAGGCGGTGAGATCTTTGACCACCGCGTGCAGGTCGAGGCTTTTGAATTCTTCGGCGTAATTGAAATCCTTGCCCATGGGATCAGACCGCTCGGAATGCTGCTGCAAGATATTCAGGTTCAGCTGATTAGGCCACCAGTCTGCGTTGTTGCGGGTACCGGCTATCGCATTTTTAGGGGCGCGGCCCGAGAACGGGCACTTTGCTTCACTTTGCATTTGTTGGTCGGCCATGATTGCTCCTTGACGTGGTTAAAAATACTGGTTAAAAGTTTGTTGACTTGTGCATTGTGGCTCCTTAGCTGTCAACGTAAAAGACAATTAATAATAATTTGTCGATAGTTTTTATTAATGCATACAAGCAGTGCTACCGACTGGGCATAGAAGTAAGATTCTTACTTTAAGACGTAAGAATCATGCGACTCACCAGTAAAGGCCAGGTCACTATCCCCCAAGCCGTGCGCGACAAGGCGGGCTTGCAGCCGCACAGCGAGGTTGAATTTGAAGTCTGTGCCAATGGCGACGTGCTTATCAGACGCGCAACTGCATCAGCATCTCCCTTGCGCAGTGCCTTTGAGCGCGTCAGGGGCAGCGCCAATGCGGCGCAGTTCAAAGGCATGGGTACGGATGAATTTATGAAGTTTATTCGTGGTTGACAACACCACGCGAAACACCAAGCAAGCCGCGCATGAAGTGCGCGAACCAGACGCACGCTATCTGATGGCGCCTACGCTGGTCGACAGTTGCGTGCTGATTGACGTGCTGGTAAACGACCCGGACTGGGCCGAGTGGTCACTTGAAAAGCTCGATGTGCTGGGCCAGCAAGCACCACTGGTCATCAACCCCATCATCCTGGCCGAAATCAGCCCCCGTTTTGACCGTGCCGCTGACCTGGACGCCGCCTTGCAACTACTGCCCATCAGGCGCGAAGCCCTGCCCTGGGACGCCGCCTACTTGGCTGGCCAAGCCTTCAAAATTTACCGCACAGCCAAAGCTGCCAAGCGCTCGCCGATGCCCGACTTTTACATCGGCGCGCACGCGCTAGTGGGCAACATGCGGCTGCTGACGCGTGACGCGCTACGTTTTCAAACTTACTTTCCCAAACTCAACATCATTTCGCCATGAGCACACCATCTATGACAGCAACTGCGCCCCGCTACCCAGCCCCTGAACTTGCCAACTTGCCCGACGACATTCGCGCCAAGATTCTGGAAGTGCAAGAAAAGGCCGGTTTTATCCCCAA
>JBBAPP010000143.1:3789-6408 GCA_040400775.1 Polaromonas sp.
ATTCGCGCCAAGATTCTGGAAGTGCAAGAAAAGGCCGGTTTTATCCCCAACGTGTTTTTGGGCTTTGCCCGCCGCCCAGCAGAATGGCGTGCGTTTTTTGCGTACCACGACGCCTTGATGAATCCTGAATCCGTAGGGCGTACCAGCCGCCCCGCCGACAGGCCGCCCTTAGGCGGGGCAGCCCCCTCGGGGGGCAGCGCAGCACACGAAGTGGCAAGCGTGGGGGCGTCATCTGGCCTGACCAAAGGCGACCGTGAAATGATCGTCACCACCACCAGCGCTGCCAACAGCTGCCTGTATTGCGTGGTGGCGCACGGGGCAATTTTGCGGATTTACGAGAAAAAGCCGCTGGTAGCCGATCAGGTAGCCGTGAACTACAAAAAAGCCGACATCACGCCACGCCAGCGCGCCATGCTGGACTTTGCGATGAAGGTCTGCCTGCAGTCACACAGCATTGAAGATGCTGACTTTGCAGCGCTGGCAGCGCACGGTTTTGACGACGAAGACGCCTGGGACATTGCCGCCATCACCGCATTTTTTGGCCTCAGCAACCGCATGGCCAGCTTCAGCGGCATGCAGCCGAACCCAGAGTTTTACCTGATGGGACGGGTGCCAAAGCAGAAATAAGCCAGTATTTAAATGCTATGTTATTAATAGCTACTTACGCATGTATTCATTGGTCTTGGGGCCTAAAATATGGGTAAAAATGACAGCAATAGCTTAAAAAAGTTGTCACTCCTTAGCCACCACCGTGTCATACAAACCGTAGTGGGTCAAACCAACATGGCTTTCGATGCCGGTGTAACGCAGTGAGGCGTCCTCATACCGCCGAAACGCAAACACCGCCGCATTCATTCGCGCGGTGTTGAACACCTTGAGCCGCACCAGCAGGTGAAAGTCCTGCACCGTGATGCCGGTCACGGTCATAAACAGCTCCGGCTCTAGCTTGGTGATCACGTCTTGCAGGGTGTTCTCCCGAAAATCGGTCAGGTACATGAACGCCGGGATGCGGGTGGCAAACTTGATCAACTTCTCTTGCACCAGCTTGCGTTTGGACTTGTATTCCTTTTCCTCAGCGGAAAGCTCTTTTTTCTCTTTGTCCGTCAGCTCCCCGTCTTTGGCTTTGGTTTTGAGGTCTTTGACCTTCTCACTCTTGTTGATGACCGTCGTTCAGTTGATACGGTGGGTTGCCCACAATGACATCGAACTGCATATCTTCTCCAAATAACTCGGTCATCCGAGTCTTGATGTTGTCTGTGTGAATGAATGCGTAGGCGTGGGTTTCTAAATCCGCGCCACGGTCCATTGCGGCCTGGCTGGCACCGCAAAAACTGCATTTGCCCCGCGCCCAAGTGTGCTCGGTGCGCGCAAATCAGATATTGCCTGACTCATTGTCAAAACTCGTGGCAATGGAATGCGCGCCATTGGCGTACTTGGAACAATACACACTGCGCCGCGCCAGCAAGCTGGTAAGTTTCGCGATGCCAATGCCAAACACCTGCTGGGTCAGGATGTGGTTGACGCGTTCTTGCAGGTCAGGCACCTGCTGCGCCAGGCCATTGGTTAACCGGCTGGTGATCCCGCGCAGAAAAACGCCTGATTTGGTGAACAGGTCCAGAAACCGCACGGTTTTGTCTGCCCACAGATCTGCACCACCGTGGTCTGCGGCCCACGCCTCGGCCAGCATATCCAACATGCGGCCCGCCAACTCGGGCGGGGTGAAAACCTCGTCGTTAGACAAGTTGGCGATGCAGGTCAGCACATCCGGGTTGCGCCCGCGCAGGGTGAAAGAAACTTGCTCGTTCATGCCAACCTTTTTATTGTGGCGAATCCGCCTTAGTTGAAATCGGTCAGGCCCATCACTTCAGTCTGATTCATGGTGTTGAGGGAAGTGCTTCGAGACTTGGGCGGCGATAGGTCAAAGAAAACCAATGGGGGGTTTGGCTTTGCGCGTTTTGTCCTCGGTGATGAGTTGCTTGATAGCATCAAACACCTGCGAGAACTGCTCGTCATAGCGGGTTTCCATGGCTTCGATGCGTAGTCGTAGGTCGCGGTTGGAGTCCATCAGGCGGCGCAACTGCACAAAGGTGCGCATGATGGCGATGTTGACCTCAACCGCACGTTGGGAGCGCAGCACGCTGGAGAGCATGGCGACACCTTGCTCGGTGAAGGCGTAGGGCAGTGTGCGCCGTCCCCCTCTTTGGTTTGACATCACAATTTGTGATGTCAAACCTGTATCTGCCGGGGAACTCGTCACAGTTTGTGATGACTTGCCGCCCTTGGCTGCTGATGTGGTCACAATTTGTGATCGCATGGCCGTCCACTCTTCAGTTGTAAGCTGAAACATGAAGTCATCCGGGAACCGGTTACGGTTGCGGGCCACAGACTGGTTCAGAACGCGGGCTTCCACACCGTAAAGGTCCGCCAGATCAGTATCGAGAAGCACTTTTTCGCCACGGATCAAAAACACCAGTTTGGCCAAATTCTCAGGTTTGGGGATGATTTGATTTATACGGTCGAATAACAGGCAGCCAGCTCGCGCACCGTCATGGGCGGGTGGGTTTTGATGGGGGCAAAAATTTCGTGCTTGCCCAGATCGGCAAAGAGCGAGCCCTCTGC
>JBBAPP010000144.1:0-6406 GCA_040400775.1 Polaromonas sp.
GTGTCGCGGGATTTTTCTTTGCTGGCTTTTTGCGGCTTGAGTGAAAACTCGGCGCTGAGTTTTTTAACCAGGTTTTCGGCTTCGCGCACAGACATTTTTTTGGCGGCTACTTGATTGGCAGCGGTGATTTGCGTGGCACGGTCCAGCGCCAGCAACGCGCGGGCGTGGCCCATGTCAATATCGCCCGCCATCAGCATGGTTTGCACCGGGTCGGCCAGATTGAGCAAACGCAGCAGGTTGCTGGCAGCACTGCGCGAACGACCCACGGCTTGGGCTGCCAGTTCGTGAGTGAGCCCAAATTCTTTCACCAGGCGGTTAAGGCCTTGGGCTTCTTCGAGTGGATTCAGGTCTTCGCGCTGGATGTTTTCAATCAGCGACATGGCGGCAGCGGCCTCATCGGGCACGTCGCGCACCAGCACCGGCACGCTGTCCAGTCCCGCCAGCTTGGCGGCCCGAAAGCGCCTTTCACCGGCAATGATTTCGTATTTGCCGTCGTTCGGCCCAGCGCTTAAGCGCCGCACCAATATCGGCTGCATGATGCCCTGCGCCTTGATGGATTCGGCCAGCTCGTACAGCGCGCCTTCGTCCATGCGGGTGCGCGGCTGGTACTGGCCGGGCACCATGTCGCCCAGTCGCAGTGACGCGGGCAAACCGGGGCTGGTCAAAGCAGTTTCGTTGTCTGCGCTCAGTGACTCGCTGACTTTGGGGCCCAGCAAAGCTTCAAGTCCGCGGCCTAGGCCTTTAGGTTTTTTGGTGACCATGATGGTTTTATCTTTCTCGTTTTATTAAATTATTCAGTCGTACTGCCACCCAATGACCGCAGCACGCCGCGCCACAAGGCATCTCGCTCTTCGTAAGGCTGCGGGTCTTGCCTGCCGCTGGCTTGTTCCCAAACTGAGGTCAACACCATCACGATGCCGGTTGACGGCTGTATGTAAAGAGTCTGGCCATGTATGCCCTGAAAGGCGAAGGTGCGCTCTTTCATCGGCATCAACCAGAACTGGTAGCCGTAGCCAAAGTACGGGGTGGCCTTGCGCGGCTTGAAGGCGTCAGGTTGGTGGGTCGGGTCGGTGGCGTCGAGTAAATAATCGCGCGGTACGATTTGCCGGTCTCCCACTTTGCCGTCGTTGGCTAAGAGCAGGCCCAGGCGCGCCCAGTCGCGCAGGCTGGCATTGAAAGCACCATAGGCCTGCTCTTGACCGTCCGCACCAATGCGCCAGTAGGCGTCGTGCTCAGCACCCATGGGCTGCCACAACCATTCGCGTGTCAGCTCACCCATGTTTTTGCCTGTGGCAGCGGTCAGGATGCGGCCAAGCACATCGGTCTCCGCACTGGCGTAAACAAACTTTTGCCCTGCTGGCGAATGCCGGTCGGCAATCGACCGCAGCACATCGACAGGCGTGCCTGCACCTGGCGCGCCTGCACTGGCACGAGACAAACGCGCGATGTCGTCACTGCCGTCATAGCGCTCGGAGAATGTGAGGCCAGAGCTCATGCGCAGAAACTGACGTACGGTGGTTGCGCCGTAGGGGCTGCCAGTCAAGGTCTTGACATATTTTTCTGTGGTGTCGTCCAGCGATGTGATGCTGCCGCGTTCCAGTGCAGCACCGACTAGCAAGGCGGTGACGCTTTTGGCCATGGAAAACGACAAAAACCGTGCGTCGTCCTGCCGGCCGTAGCGGTAATGCTCCGCCACGATTTCACCATTTTTTAGGATCAGCAGGCCGGTGGCGCGTTGCCGCTCCAGGTACTCGGCCAGTGTGTAGCTGAGGTTGCGGTAGCGGTAGGTGATGGAGGGCGACTGAGCTGCTTTGGGCAGTGGTTTGACCTCAGCCGCCTTGCTAACGAGGCGGGTCTGGATACCCGGTACCGTGTGCATGGCCGACCAGGCGCCCACGCGGTTCGGGTTGTTGTACCAGGTGAAGGCGTTGCCCAAGGGGTAATTTTGTGGCTTGCCCAGCCGCTCCTCGTCAGGCTCGGCAAAAGCAGGCAGACCAGCGGCCATCATTGCGATAACCAATGCTTTGATAAATGGTTTGTGCATGAGGTTCATGGGGTCATCTGCATAAATTGTTGGAGTTCTGCGTAGGCTTGCGGCCAGTCTTTCAGGCCGCTGTCTGCATTGATGTGGCCGCGCTCGCCAACATCCATCAGCGTTGCGTCCCATGCGGAAGCAAACTGCTGCGCCTTGCGGATGCCGCAAAATGGGTCATTGCTGGACGCATACACCACCGTTTTGAAAGGCAACTTTTGCAAAGGGACGATCCAGCCCGGCAACATTTGGCGCATGTCCTCACGGGCGCTGTCGGGTGGTGCTACCAGCAGCGCGGCTTTGACGAGATGTGTGTTTTTAGAATGCGCCGCCCAGGCTGTCGCCGTCAGGCAACCCAGGCTGTGGGCAACCAGCACGGCGGGCTCCGTGCAGCTTAGCAGCACATCTTCAAGCCGGGCGATCCAGTCGCCGCGCAGGGGGCGCTGCCAGTCATGCTGTTCAACACGGGTATAGCCGTGGGTACGCTCCCAGCGACTTTGCCAGTGGTCTGGGCCACTGCTCCGCCAGCCGGGCAGGATGAGGACGTTGTGGGGGCTCATATGCGCGATAATTAAATGCTATTAATTAAATAGCTGCTTGCACGCGTATTCATTGGGCTAAAGGCGTATTTGAGCCCTAAAAACAGCATTTTCATTACATTTTTTGAATGCGAATAACCATTTCTTCAGCAAACGTCACAAACGACTGCGCGCCTTTGGATGATGGGTCAAACACCACGCCGGGCAAGCCGTAGCTGGGCGCTTCGGCCAGGCGCACGTTGCGCGGAATCACGGTGTTGAAAACCTTGTCGCCAAAATGCTCTTTGAGCTGATCGCTGACCTGCTGCTGCAGCGTGATGCGCGGGTCAAACATGACCCTGAGCAGCCCAATAATGGCCAGGTCTTTGTTCAGGTTGGCATGCACCTGCTTGATGGTGTTGACCAAGTCGGTCAGGCCTTCGAGCGCAAAGTACTCACACTGCATTGGCACGATCACGCCATGGGCGCAGCACAGCCCGTTGAGCGTCAACATGCTGAGAGACGGTGGGCAGTCGATCAATACAAAGTCATAAGCACTGTCAACTTCAGCCAGCGCGAGTTTCAAGCGTTTTTCGCGCCGCTCCACATCCACCAGCTCAACCTCAGCACCAGCCAGCTCGCGGTTGGCACCCAGAATGTCGTAACTGCAACCGCCGTCGATCAGTTTCTGGCTGGTGACTTTGGCCTCAAGAATCGTTGCTGATTCGAGCAGCACGTCGTACACCGTGTATTCCAGTTTGCGTTTGTCGACGCCCGAACCCATGGTGGCGTTGCCTTGCGGATCCAGGTCAATCATCAGGACGCGCTGACCAACCTGGGCCAGACCCGCAGCCAGATTGACGGTGGTGGTAGTTTTGCCGACACCACCTTTTTGATTCGCAATACAGAAGATTTTGGCCATTTTAATAAATCCCCACGCTTTTTGCTACGCCGCTCTTCGAGAACGGTTCGCGTAATGCGCTGCCCCCCGAGGGGGCTAATTTCCCTTGGGGCGGCCCGGCGTGAAATTTTTTATTGTTCATATTTTTAGTTTTATTTGGAGATGACCAGCTTGAGCCCGAAACCAATCAGGAAAACACCAGCCGCCTTATTCAGAAAGCTGGAAATTTGGGGGTTGGCGCGAATCCGCTCGGCAAAAAATGTGGTCAGCAAGACCGATGTCAAGCCATACAAAAAAGTCAGCAGCGCAATCGTTGCAGCCATCACGCCGAACGTAAGCATGCCTTGGTGCTTGGCCGGGTCGACAAACAGCGGGAAGAACGCCATGTAAAACACAATCGCCTTGGGGTTGAGCAGCGTGATGAACAGTGCCTGGCGAAAGTAATGACTAGGCTTGATGTGAAGAATTGGCGCATCGCCCGGTTTGGCCATCAACATCTTAATGCCCAGCCAGGCCAGGTAAACCGCACCCACCCATTGCACGAGATGAAAGGCCGTTGGATAAGCAAGCATGATGGCCGAAACACCTGCGACGGCCGCCCACAGCAAGACCTGGTCACCAGCAATCACGCCGAAAGTTGCCCCCAGACCGCCCGCAATACCGCCCTTGCTGGTGGAAGTAATGAGCGCCAAATTGCCGGGGCCGGGAATCAGCAAGAAAACGATGATGGCTACCGCAAAAGAGGCGTAGTCAGCAATGCCAAGAAATGAGCCGGACATGGAATTTTTTTCCTGTAGGTGAGGGCATGAGTTTACGTCACAGATTTTTTCCGCATCCAGACCACGCACCGCTCAGCAGCCAGCCCCGGCACCTGCAGTTGTTCCACGTGAAACACATCAACCGTCGCCGGCAAAGCAGCCAGCTCTTCAACCGGGTGCTTCCCCTTCATCGCCAACCACACGCCAGTGGGGGCAAGCGCATTGGCTGACCACTGGCTGAAGTCATTGAGCGACGCAAACGCCCTGGAACAAATCACGTCGAACTTATCTTCAATGTTCTCAACCCGTGCATGCAGCCCGGCCAGGTTGGGCAGCTTGAGTTCCAGCGCGACCTGCTTGATAAAGGTCGCCTTCTTGGCCACAGTATCCACGCACGTCACGGCTATGGCTGGGCAGCAAATGGCGATCACCACGCCAGGCAAACCTGCGCCCGAGCCAACGTCCAGTAGCTTGCCTTGCCCCATTCGCTTTTGCAATGGTGCTATAGCAGCCAGACTGTCCAGCAAATGATGCGTCATCATTTCCGCAGGGTCACGTACCGCCGTCAGGTTGTAGACCTTGGTCCACTTGGCAATCAGTTTCAGGTAATCTAGCAGCTGGCCAATTTGCTGATCGGTCAGCTCAAGTTGTAGTTGTGCCAGCCCTGCGCGCAGGGTCGCTTCTTCAACGCTCATGCTTCAGCTTTTTCCGGTACGGCGAGCGGAGTCGCTAAAGGCGTGGTATTTTTCCACAAGTTTTTCTTCAAGTGCACCAGTAGCAGAGATACCGTCGCGGGTGTGATGCCCGAAATGCGTGACGCCAAACCCAGCGTTTCTGGCCGATGCTTGGCCAGCGTTTGGCGCGCCTCAAAGCTAAGGGCTTGCACTTGCAGGTAGTCCAGTTCGGGCGGGAGTTTTAGGTTTTCGTAATGGGCAGCGCGCTCAACCTCGACCTTTTGCAAATCAATGTAGCCTGCGTACTTGGCGGTGATCTCGATCTGCTCAATCACGCTTTTGAATCCCTCAAGTCGGGTAACTTCGTCATTCACGTACTTGCCGCCATCCAGACTCATCAGCCCTGCGTAGTTCACGTCGGGCCGCCGCAGCAAATCTGCCAGGTTGTATTCGCGCTCGATTGCCTTGCCGAAAACCCGTTCAGCCTCGGCCAGGGGCAGGTTGTTGGGGTTCACCCAAATGCTGCGCAGGCGCTGTGTTTCACGTGAAACAGCATCGCGTTTGCGGTTGAAAGCGTCCCAGCGGGCGTCGTCCACCAGACCCAGCTCCCTGCCCTTTTCAGTCAGGCGCATGTCGGCGTTGTCCTCACGCAGCATCAGGCGGAACTCCGCGCGACTGGTAAACATGCGGTACGGCTCGGTCACACCCTTGGTAATCAGGTCATCGACCAGCACGCCAAGGTAGGCTTCATCACGCTTGGGCAGCCATGCGTCTTTGCCTTGGCATTGCAGTGCGGCATTGATGCCCGCAAACATGCCCTGCGCCGCCGCCTCTTCATAGCCCGTCGTGCCATTGATTTGCCCGGCAAAAAACAGGCCACCGATAGCCCGGGTTTCAAAGCTGGTTTTCAGGGCGCGTGGGTCAAAGTAGTCGTATTCAATCGCATAGCCGGGCCGCAAAATGTGGGCGTTTTCCATCCCCACCATCGAGCGCACCAGCTCGTACTGAATGTCAAACGGCAAGCTGGTCGAAATGCCGTTGGGGTAAATCTCGTGCGTGGTCAGCCCCTCCGGCTCCAGGAAAATCTGGTGCGCGTCTTTGTCAGCAAAGCGGTTGATCTTGTCTTCAACACTGGGGCAATAGCGCGGGCCCACCCCGTCAATCTTGCCGGTAAACATCGGGCTGCGGTCAAAGCCGCTGCGAATGATGTCGTGCGTGCGTGCGTTGGTGTGGGTGATGTAGCACGGCACTTGTTGCGGGTGCTTGGTATTGCCGCCCATAAAACTGAACACCGGCACATCGCCCGATGTGCCGCCAGGCATCCCATCTCCCGGCTGCGCAATGCATTTACTAAAGTCAATCGTGCGGCCATCAATACGCGGCGGTGTGCCGGTTTTCAGGCGGCCTTGTGGTAGTTTGAGTTCTTTCAAACGAGCCGATAAAGACACCGCAGGCGGGTCGCCCGCCCTGCCCGCAGAGTAGTTTTGCAGCCCGACATGAATCTTGCCATCAAGGAAAGTCCC
>JBBAPP010000145.1:0-3658 GCA_040400775.1 Polaromonas sp.
ATTGGGCTAGAGGCCTAAAAAACACGTTTTTAGCAGTTTCTACAGCGCTAGCCCTGTCTTGCAGACCGCAGCCCAGCAGAGCCTGGGCTTCTTCACGCTGTCCAGATGCGCGCAGGTGCATCTGGAGCCGCAGCGTTCAGCCCCTACCCTCTCCCAGGGGGAGAGGGAGTAAATCAAACCTCGCGCCTCAACGCCGGGAATAAGATCACATCGCGAATGCTGGCGCTGTCGGTCAGCAACATCATCAGGCGGTCAATACCCACGCCGCAGCCACCAGTAGGCGGCATGCCATATTCGAGGGCGCGCACAAAGTCGTGGTCATAAAACATGGCCTCGTCGTCGCCGCTGTCTTTGGCGGCTACCTGGGCGTTGAAGCGGGCGGCTTGCTCTTGCGCATCGTTCAGCTCGCTGAAGCCGTTGCCAAACTCGCGGCCGGTGATGTACAGCTCAAAGCGTTCGGTCACTTCAGGGCGGCTGTCGTTGGCGCGTGCCAGTGGGGAGATTTCGGTCGGGTGCTCCATGATGAAGGTCGGCTGCCAGAGCTTTTCTTCAACCGTTTCTTCAAAGTACATGACTTGAAGACTGGCCAGGGACCGGCTGCTCAGGCGGTCTTTTTGCTCGTTAAAGCCGAGCTTTTTCAAAGCGTTGGTCAGCCACACGGCATCGTCAACATTTGCGCCTGCATCGGTGTGCTTCAAAATCGCTTCACGAATCGTCAGGCGCTCAAACGGCTGTTCCAAGTTAACCGGCTTGTCGGCATAACTCAGGTGCAATGAAGCACAAATCTTTTGCGCTACGTCGCGTATCAGCGCCTCGGTAAAGGCCATCAAATCCTGGTAATTCCACCACGCGGCGTAGAACTCCATCATGGTAAATTCTGGATTGTGGCGAACGCTGATACCTTCGTTACGATAGCTGCGGTTGATCTCAAACACGCGTTCAAAGCCGCCCACAATCAGCCGCTTCAAATACAGCTCAGGCGCAATGCGCAAGAACATTTCTTGGTCCAGCGCGTTGTGGTGTGTCTTGAAGGGTTTGGCATTGGCGCCGCCCGGTATCGGGTGCAGCATGGGGGTTTCGACTTCCAAAAAGTCGTGCGCCACCATGAATTCACGAATGCCGCTGACCGCCTTGCTGCGCGCCATGAAGCGCTTGCGGGCTGACCCGTCCATGATCAGATCCACATAGCGCTGGCGGTATTTGACCTCTTGGTCGGCCATGCCGTGAAACTTGTCGGGCAGCGGGCGCAGGCTTTTGGTCACCAAGCGGATGGCAGTGGCGTGAATCGACAGCTCGCCGGTTTTGGTTTTAAACAGCGTGCCTGTGGCCCAGACAATATCGCCCAAATCCCAGTGCTTGAAGGCGTTGTGAATGCTTTCCCCCACCCCTTCGTTGTTGATGTACACCTGAATACGGCCGCCCGATGGGCCAAAGGATGCGTCTTGCAGCGTGGCAAAGCTGGCCTTGCCCATCACGCGTTTGAGCATCATGCGGCCGGCCACGCTGACGCTCACCGCCAGCGGCTCCAGCTCTTCCTTGGTTTTGCTGTCGTACTCGGCAAACAGCGTTTCAGCGCGGTGCTCGGGCTTGATGTCGTTGGGAAAGGCGATGCCAGCAGTACGCAGGGCGGCCAGCTTGCCCTGCCGCTCGACCATCAACTGGTTTTCATCTTGTGGGGCGGTAACGGGTGCAGGGGAGGGCGTCATTGGAGGGATCATGGGGACGGTCGGTGATGCAATAAACCCCTGATTTTAAGTTTTTAGCAGGCTGTTCTGCGCGCCGGGTGTAAGTTGAAGGGATTTAAGCCTCGATAATCGAAAAATATGTACCTGCGCGCTGGCGTTTTTTCACTCGGATTACTGCTGCTGAGCCGCGCCTTAGGTTTGCTGCGGGAATCCGCGCAAGCCGCTGCATTTGGCAGTACTGGCTTTGGCGACGCGGTGATTGTGATGTTTACATTGCCAGACCTGCTGGTCGGCATCTTGGTCAGTGGGGCTCTGTCGTATGTGTTGCTGCCGCTTTGGGCGCAGCAAAGCCCTGGCCATCAGGCTGCGGGGCAAAAAAAAATAGCCTATACGCTGATGCTTAGCGGACTTGTGTTGGGTCTGCTGGTTTGGCTGTTAAGAGATGCTGTCGTACAGTCACTGGCACCCGGTTTGAGCGGGGAAATCAAAGCCTCCAGTGCGCAGTCGCTTGGCTGGAGCGTAGCCGTGCTGCCGCTGGCCATGCTGGCGGCACTCTGGGTGACACGTCTGCAGCATGCGCGTGATTTTGTCGGCATGTATGCCGGCAGTCTCATCGTTAACGTGGCGCTGGTCGGTGGCTTGCTGGTAGTGGTCAATAACGCTACACCGCAGATGCCTGCGCTAAACTTATTGGGTGGTTGTTTGGTGATTGCCATGCTGGGGCGGCTGGCTTGGTTGGCCTGGCGTTTGCCGTCTAGCGCTCAGTCAGTTGCCAATCTCCAAGCTGCTGAATTGCCACCTGCCTCCGTGTGGCTGTGGGCTGCGCTGTCGTCTGGCTTGCTGTTGGTGTTTCCCTTGGTAGCCCGTAGCCTGGCTTCTAGCGCGGGTGAGGGCGCTTTGGCCACTTTTAACTTCGCCTGGAAGCTGGTTGAATTGCCGCTGGTATTGGCAGTGCAACTGGTGGCCAGTCTGGCTTTTCCTGCGATTACCCGTACTAGAGCAGGTACACCCGAGCGGCAACAGGCCGTTGGGCTGGCATTTTTAATGGCTTGGGCGTTGGCCTGCGCAGCGGTTGCTGTGGTGGCCACGTTTTCGTTTCCCATCGCCAGCCTGCTGTTTGGCTGGGGCCGCATGAGTGCTGCCAGCTTGGAGCTGATTGCGCAGATGAGCGCGATCGGTATTTGGTCGTTGTTGCCACAGGCCTTGATGGCTGTGATGCTGACGGTGATGGCTACCCATGGACGCATGCAGGCAGCGGTTTGGGTGATGGCTGCGGGGCTCCTTGTGTTGCTGGCGCTGGGCTGGCTGGGTGATATAAATGGCGTAGCTGTGATGTGGCTGCTGAATGCGGTATTTGTCTGCATGGCAGTGGTTCTGATGGTGCTTGAACGCCGCAGTATCCAAGACACGCTGCCGTATCTTGCGTGTTTGGCGCCATTGCTGGTAACCGCTGGTTTGGTGTCTTCGAAGCCTTTATTTTTAAACTTTAATATGCCTTTGACACTGTTTTTTTGTGCTGTGTTTGGCTTGCTGGTGATGGCTAGCGCTGTGATGGCCAGTCCTGTGCTGCGTGACTGGTTGCGTGAAAAATTCAATAGAAAATCTGTTGCAAACTAAGGCCTGATCCCTGTCAATGTTTACACCTGTTATTTCCCGCCATGATTGATCTGCTGAGCATCACCAACCTGCCTGAATTGGCTGCCAGATGCGAGCAGATGCCGGGCATGCGGATTTTTGTTGACCTCGAGCGCAATGGCAAAGCGGCACGCCAGCAAGGGCGCAACACCTTTATCAGTAGCCACAACATCGCTGATGTAGGCCGCATCAAGGCGGTACTCAAGCAGTCAAAGTTGATGGTCCGCGTCAACCCTTACCAAGCGCACAAGCTGCAAGCCTGTCGCGCTGAGGTTGACGCCGTGCTGGCGCAGGGGGCTGACCTGATCATGCTGCCCATGTTTAGCCATGCACTGGAA
>JBBAPP010000145.1:3758-6389 GCA_040400775.1 Polaromonas sp.
ATTGCGCGCATGGACGAAGGCCTGTTGCCTGGCTGCGATGTGTTGGCAGAGCATGTGCGCCTGGGCTCGAGCGCGGTGATTTTGTCGCGTACTTTTAACCGTACCGATTCCAGCGCAGCTGAAAAATCTTTTGAGCAAGCTGTGGCGGCACTGCGTGTGGCCGAGCTTGCGCTGGCCTCAAGAAGCCTGGAGCAGGTTGAAAAAGACAGGCTGCATACGCGTGGCTTGATTGCCGAGCTGGCTGAATCGGCCAAGACGCCCGCATGAAGCGGCTGACGGACATCGTTTTGAGTTTGACGGTGCTCATATTGCTTGCCCCCGTGCTGCTGCTGGCTGCACTGGCAGTAGTGCTTGACAGCGGCTTGCCGGTGTTTTTTAAACAAACCCGGGTGGGGCTGAAAGGGCGCGAGTTTGGCATGTTCAAGTTCAGAAGCATGGTGATAAACGCGGCGTCCACCGGTCCCTACTTTACCGATGCCAACGATGCCCGCATCACCCGGGTCGGGCAATTCATTAGGCGCACCAGCATCGATGAGCTGCCGCAAATCATCAATGTGTTGCTGGGCGACATGAGCCTGGTTGGCCCCAGGCCGGACGTGCCTGTGCAGCAGTCGTTGTATGCGCCTGAAGACTGGGCGCAACGCTGTAGCGTACGGCCGGGTATCACCGGGTTGGCGCAGGTCATGATTCGTTCTGTCGGAAGCCATCAGGATAGGCTGGATTTGGATTTGCGTTACATCCGCGATCAAAATTGGTGGGTGGACGTCAAAGTCATGTGGCTGACACTGGGTCGCCTCAGCGGCAAAGGTGGCAATTGATGTGCGGTATTTTTGGTTACTGGAGCCGCAACCGCACACCGCTGGCTGATGCCGCACTGGACGCCATGGCGCAAAAGCTGGTGCACCGTGGTCCTGACGATCAAGGCATTTGGCACCAGCCGCAGCGCGGCGTTGGCATCGGCAACCGGCGCTTGTCCATCATTGACATTGGCGGCGGGCACCAGCCTTTTGTCAGTGATGATGGGCAGGTAGCAGTGGTGCAGAACGGCGAAATATTTAATTTTGTTGAGCTCGCCAGCGAACTGCGGGCGCAAGGCGTGCAGCTCAAAACTGCGTCTGACACCGAAGTTATTTTGCGGCTCTATGAGCGCGAAGGCATCAGCTTTGTCAGCAAACTCAACGGCATGTTCGCGATTGCGATTGACGATGCGCGTGAAGACGCCTTGTACCTGGTGCGCGACCGCGTGGGCGTCAAGCCTTTGTATCTGCTGGACGACGGGCAGCAGCTGCTTTTCGCCTCAGAAATAAAGTCTATTCTGCCTGTAGTCCAATCAAATCAAGCGCAATCAGCTATTGATTTAATAGCTATTCACCACTACCTGACGTTTAATTACATTCCCGCACCGTGGACGATTTACGAAAACATCAAGCATGTGATGCCCGGCACCTGGATGAAGTTCAGCCGTCAGCCAGGTGCTATGGGGGTTCAAACCCAGCGCTGGTGGCGCTTGGCCGACCAACGCGAGCAAGACTTCAGCTTCGGCGATTGGTCTGAGCAGTTCATGGCGATTTTGGACGACGCCACGCGCATCCGGCTGCGCGCCGACGTGCCGTTTGGCGCATTTTTATCGGGCGGGGTAGATAGCAGCACCATTGTTGGCCTGATGGCGCGGCACGTTGCGCGGCCCGTCAAAACCTTTTGCATTGGCTTTGAAGACCCGCGCTACGACGAATCCGCTTTTGCGTTGCAGGCAGCGCAGCGTTTTGGCTGCGACCACACCATGGAAGTGGCCGAGCTGAATATGCTTCAGGCATGGCCCAAAGTGCTGTACCACCTGGACCAGCCGCACGGCGACGCGTCGTTCATGCCAACCTTGCGGGTGAGCGAGTTGGCAGCCAAGCATGTCAAGGTGGTGTTGACGGGTGACGGCGGCGATGAACTGTTTGCTGGGTACGACAAATATGCTGCTTTTTTTGCGCGCCCTGATGCGCAGACGATGGCAATCGGTGATTTTCAGCGTCAGTACTTTGATTCGATCTCCCTGTTCTCGCCCGCAGCAAAAAACGCGCTGTACCAGCCGCACATGCGCAAGCAAGTTGAAGGCATCGACAGCTTTGACCAAGCAGCCAAGCCGTGGCTTGATGAGGCGCAGCATTTAGACCGTATCAACCAAGCCTTGTACCTGGACATGCAGCTGCTGCTCAGCGGTAACAACCTGGTCAAGCCTGACCGCATGGGTATGGCCGTCAGCATTGAGGCGCGTACCCCTTTTTTGGATTACCGCATGATGGAGTTTGCATTTCGCTCGCGTGGCGCTACGAAACTTACTAGCCGAGGTGATAAAAAGCACTGGTTTAAAAAAGCCGCTGCGCCGCTGATTGGCGAAGACTTGGCGTACCGAAAAAAGCAGATGTTTACCGTACCGATAGGCGACTGGTTCAAGGGCGCAAGCTATCCCTGGCTAAAAGAAACGCTACAAAAAAGTGAGCTGATTGCGCAGGTATTTAACCTGGGTGGAATTGATTTGATGCTCGAATCACACCGTAGCGGAGCGGCCAATCACACCCGCGAACTCAGGGCGCTGGCGGCGCTGGCGCTGTGGGCTGAGGGCGCCCAGGGGTAAGCGATGGC
>JBBAPP010000146.1:0-6387 GCA_040400775.1 Polaromonas sp.
GCCAGCCGCCTGTTGGCCTTGATGTGCCACATTAAAAAACAGGTCATACAAAATAAACCCCAGGTACGACTTGCCAGCGCCGTGGTCAGCCAACGTGAAGGCGGCATTGGCTTTGAGCAGCTCATTGAGCAGCGGCTCAATCAACTGGTACAGGTGGTAGACCTGCTTGAGCTTGCGCCGCGTGTCCTGGTTCAGCTTGCCTTCACGCGTCAAAATATGCAGCTCTTTGAGCAGCTCGATGGACTGGCCGGGGCGCAGCTCTTCAATGGCTTGGGTTTGGTTTTTATTTGGCTTTGGCATGCATAGGCAGTTTAGCGGTTGCCACAGCTGCGCTTGACAACCTGAGCCATTAATTAAATTGCACACAATTTAATTGTGCTGTATACTTTAACCATGTCAACCAAACCAAGCACCGCCTCTGTTGTCATGCTGCAACTGGACAACCAGCTGTGCTTTGCGTTGTACAGCACGTCGCTGGCCATGACCAAGGTCTACAAGCCCCTGCTAGATGCGCTGGGTTTGACCTACCCGCAGTACCTGGCCATGCTGGTGCTGTGGGAGCGCGATGGCTTGATGGTGTCTGAGCTGGGCGACAAGCTTTATCTTGACTCAGGCACGCTGACACCTTTGCTCAAGCGACTTGAATCGTCCGGCCTTATCAGCCGGATTCGCGCTGTTGAAGACCAGCGCCGGGTCTACATCACGCTGACATCTTCGGGGCGCAAGCTCAAGACGCGGGCCGCCAAAATACCCAGCTGCATTTTGAGCGCCAGCCAGTGCTCTGTGCCTGAGCTGGTGGCCTTGACCAGCCAGGTGCAGGCCTTGCGCAAAAAACTGATGGCCTGATTTTTAATTTTTAACCGCCTCAATGCAGAGGCATTTCAACCCAAGAAGGTAACTCCATGTCCAAACCCACAAAAATCGTTTACACCGCCCACGCCAGCGCCACTGGCGGCCGTGACGGCCACGCCACGTCGAGTGACAGCCTGCTCGACGTGAAGCTGAGCACGCCAAAAGAAATGGGCGGTGCAGGCGGCGGTGTCAACCCCGAGCAGTTGTTTGCAGCCGGCTACTCAGCCTGCTTTCTGGGCGCCATGAAGTTCGTCGGCGGCCAGGAAAAAATCACTATCCCTGCGGACACCAAAATTGAAGGCGTTGTTGGAATCGGCCCGTTTGGCGCAGGTGCTACGCCTGAGGGCTTCAACATTGCTGTTGAACTCAAAATCAGCGTCCCCGGCATGGACAAAGCCGCAGTACAGGCACTGGTTGAGAAAACCCACAAGGTATGCCCTTACTCCAACGCCACGCGCGGCAACATTGATGTGACGCTGACGGTCGTTTAAATACGCCACCCCAGTCAAAAGCGGTGCAGCCTGAAAGCTTGCACCGCTTTTTTCATGGGCGCATATCAATGAACCGACAATGCAAGTATGACTTCGCCCCAGACTACGCCTGCCGCATCCCAGCCTGCCATACATGCCTACGAGTCACTGACGCCCGATGTCGTGCTGGATGCGCTGGCCAGCATAGGGCTTGTGGGCGACGGGCGCTTGATGGCGCTGTCAAGCTATGAAAACCGGGTCTACCACATCCCTCTTGAGAGTAGCGTCGGCAAAACCAGCGCACCAGGCGCTGTGGTGGTGGCCAAGTTTTACCGGCCTGAGCGCTGGCTAGACCAGCAGATTATTGAAGAGCATACTTTTGCCAACGAGTTGATGGCCGCTGAAGTGCCGGTGGTGGGACCGCTGGCGCTGCACAGCCACACCCTGCATCACTTCAAAGGCTTTGCTTTCAGTGTGTCGCCGAGTCGCGGTGGCAGGCGGCCTGAGCTTGAAAACTTTGACGTGCTGGCATGGATCGGCCGCTTCCTGGCACGGATTCATACCGTTGGCAGCGCCAAAGCTTTTGCCCACCGCCCAGCACTTGATGTGCAGACCTTTGGCTACGCATCGCGAGAGGTATTGCTGAGCAAAAACTACTTGCCGCTGGATATGGAATCACGCTGGCTGAAAGCCTTCGACGTTGCCATGCAGACCGCTAGCGCCGTGTTTGAAAGCGTCGGCGACATCAAAAACATTCGCCTACACGGTGACTGCCACCCCGGCAATATTTTGTGGACACCTGAGGGCTTGCCGGGTGCGGGCCCGCACTTTGTCGACCTGGACGACGCCCGCATGGGGCCTGCGGTGCAAGACCTGTGGATGCTGCTGTCAGGCGACCGCCCTCAGTGCCTGCAGCAACTGGGCGCGCTGGTCGATGGCTATGAAGAATTTCGTGCCTTTGACCGCCGCGAGTTGGCGCTGATTGAGCCGCTGCGCACGCTGCGCTTGATCCACTACAGTGCCTGGTTGGCACAGCGCTGGCACGACCCGATTTTCCCGATCAACTTTCCGTGGTTTGGCTCCAGCGACTACTGGAAAGGGCAAGTCGACATGCTGGAAGAACAGACCGAGGCGATGCAGGCGCAGCCGCTGGTGGCTTGATACCTTCAGGTTGCTTAGCGAATTGGATTTTCCAGCACGCCAATCCCGTCAATCTCTACCCGCACCAGATCGCCTGCCACCAGGTATTTGGGCGGCTTGAAGCCAATCCCCACGCCCACGGGTGTGCCGGTGGCAATCACGTCACCGGGGTACAGCGTGATGCCTGCTGACAGGGTTTCGATCAGCTTCGGAATATCAAAAATCAAATCGCTGGTAGAGGCGTTTTGGCGCAGTTCGCCGTTCACGTAGCAGCGCACGATGGTGTTGCTGCCGTCGCATTCATCAGCGCTGACAAGATACGGCCCCATCGGGCAAAAGGTGTCAAACGACTTGCCCATGTGCCACTGCTGGTGGCGGCTTTGCCAGTCGCGTGCGGTGATGTCGTTGACGATGGTGTAGCCCCAGACGTGCGCCATCGCGTCTTTGGCAGCAATGCCTTTGCCGCCCTTGCCAATGATGACGGCCAGTTCGGCCTCATAGTCAATCGCCGTCGATACGCTGGCCGGCGGCAGTTCCACCGCTGCGCCGGGGCCTACCACCGACTCTGGCACCTTGGTAAAGATGATCGGGTCTGCCGGAATGTCGCCGCCGGATTTGGCGCTGCTGTCAAAGCCGCTACCAGCAAACTCTTTGGCATGGGCAAAGTAGTTTTTACCCACGCAAAAGATATTCCGGCGCGGTTTGGGCAGCGGCGCGACGACCTGTACATCGGCCAGCGCAATGGCATCGAGCAATGCGGGCAAAGCCTCGCCGTGTGACTGCATTTCGACAATTTGTAACGCGCCCAGTGTGCGCTGGTGATATGACAGGTCAAACGGCTGGAGAGTTTGCAGATCTTTTGAGACCAGGCCTACGCCGGGTTGGCCTTTGAAGGTGTAGGCAACAATTTTCATCAGGGTTGTCTCTGTGGTGCGTTTTAGGGATTTGCTGTGATACTTATGACAAGCATAAATGTTAGCATGCAAACTTAAAACGGAGACCTCCATGAAACACTTGACAGCATTGGCGGCGGCAACTGTGTCGGTCCTGCTGATGGCCGCCGCGCCTGTCGCTCAGGCTCAAAATACCGCCCCGGCATGGCCGACAAAAGCCATCACCATGATTGTGCCGTTCCCGCCCGGCGGCCTGGCCGACCTGGTCGCTAGGCCTGTGGCAGAGGCGATGTCGCGCGAGCTGGGGCAGCCGGTGGTGGTTGAAAACAAGGCGGGAGCTGGCGGCGGCATTGGCATGGGTCAAGCAGCAAAAGCAAAAGCCGATGGCTACACGATTTTGCTGGCGCTATCGTCCTTGACGGTGATCCCGGAGGCCGATGTGGTGCTGGCACGCCCGCCGATGTTTGCACTGGCTGAGTTGCGCCCGATCGCACGTTACACCGCTGACCCCACCGTCTTGGCGGTGCGCGCTGACGCACCCTGGAAGACAGTGCAGCAGTTTGTTGACGATGCCAAAAAGCGCCCGGGTGCTATTAACTACGGCTCGTCTGGCAGCTACGGCACCATGCATGTGCCGATGGAAATTTTGTCGCAAAGCGCCAATATCAAAATGACGCATATCCCCTTTACGGGTGCAGGCCCAGCCGTGGCGGCGCTGCTGGGTGGCCAGATTGATGCGGTCTCGTCTGGACCGGCAACGGTGTTGCAGCATGTCAAGGCCGGCAAGCTGCGGGTATTGGGCCATTGGGGTAGCACGCAACTTGCCGCTTTGCCGGACGTCCCGAGTTTGAAAGAGTCGGGCTTCAACTCGGAATATGCCCAGTGGTCAGGCTTGTTTATCCCCTCAGGTGTGCCCGAAGCCATCACCCAGCGCCTGCGCGCCGCCGCCAAGGCCGCTGCGCAAGATGCGAAGGTCAAAGAAGTTATTTTGAACGCAGGCAGCCCGGTGCAATACCAGGACACACCTGAGTTTGAAAAGTATGTGCAGGCAGACGCAGCGCGCATGTCGGCAGTGGTTAAACGTATCGGGAAAGTGGACTAAGCCATGAACAACACAAAAACCTTGCTGACAATTATGGGGTTACTTGCCGTCGCCCTCAGCCTGTCTGTGGCTGCACAAAGCTACCCCAGCAAGCCGGTCAAAATCATTGTGCCGTTTGCCGCCGGTGGCCCGGCCGACAACTACGCACGCTTTATTGGCAAAGGCTTGCAAGATGCCTTGGGCCAAAGCTTTGTGGTTGAAAACCGGCCCGGTGCGGGATCGGTGATTGGTACCGACGCGGTAGCCAAATCTGCGGCTGACGGCTACACGCTTTTGATGATGTCAAACACCCAAACCGTGAACGAGACCCTGGTGCAAGGCAAGCCCTACCAACTGATGCGCGACTTTGTGCCGGTGGCACCGGTTAACTACTCTGACCTGGTACTGGTAGCCAACCCGGCGGTGACATTTACAAATCTCAAAGACCTGACCGCCCAGGCCAAAGCCCGGCCTGGCAAGATCAACTATGCGTCATCGGGCACCGGAACGCCTTACCACATGGCGGGCGAATTGTTCAAAAGTATGGCCGGCGTTTACCTGGTACACATCCCGTACCGGGGCAGCTCGGGCGCGCGCACCGACGTGATTGGTGGGCAGGTTGAGGTGATGTTTGACGCCGTCACCACCATGGCCGAGCAGATCAAGGCCGGCAAGGTCAAAGCCATTGCGACCACCGGCAAGGTGCGCTCTGACGTGCTGCCCGACGTGCCGACCATGGCCGAGGCCGGGCTGGCAGGCTACGAGGCCACCCTCTGGCTGGGCCTGATGGCGCCCAAGGGCACGCCCAAAGAGGTGGTCGACAAGCTCAATGCAGCGGTTTCAAAAATCGCCAGCCAGCCCGACGTCAAGCAACTCTGGAACAAGCAAGGTGCGGTACCGATGGTGATGACGCCTGGCGTTTTTGACAAATACATGCAAGACGACATTGCCAAGTGGGCACAGGTTATCAAGACGGCCAACATCAAAGCCGACTAAGCAGCAGCTTCAAACCTTCTATGCACACTCCCCATCAGCTCCATCTGCTCAGCGGCGGCGCAGCGCAAGGCCTGGTTTCGCACCTGCAAGGCAGTTTCAAGGCGCAGCATTTGTGCAGCATCTCGGGCACCTTCAGTGCCGTTGGCCAGATGAAAAGCGCTTTGCTGTCGGGCGCGCCGTGTGATGTCATTATCTTGACCGACGCCTTGATTGCAGAGCTGATGGCCAGCGGGCATTTGCTGCCAGGCAGTGCCCAAAAGGTGGGTGTTGTCAAGACCGGCGTGGCTATCAAGTCAGGCGACAAAACAGTCGATGTCAGCACGCCCGAAAAACTGAAAGCCACCCTGCAAGCGGCCAAGGGCATTTACTTTCCTGATCCGGTCAAAGCCACCGCTGGCATCCATGTCATGAAGCTGCTCAAAGCCTTGGCGCTGGAACTTGAACTGGCCAGCAAATTGCGCCCTTACGCAAATGGCGCAACGGCCATGAAGGCCATGGCAGAAGCTGAAGCCATACCCGGAGGAAGTGGCCTGATTGGCTGCACACAGATCACCGAGATTTTGAATACCCCTGGTGTCGACCTGATCGCAGCCCTGCCCAAAGAATTTGAGCTGGCGACCACCTACACAGCGGCCATTTGCGCAAGCGCTACCCAGCCCGAATCAGCAGCCGCGTTGATCGCCTTGTTGGCCAGCGCCGACACCGCAGCACTGCGCTTGACCTGCGGCTTTGAAGCCCAGGCCTAGCGATAGGTCTGCGATTAAATCAGCAGCGCGTTAACCCGCTTCACATAAGCCGCCGGGTCAGCCGGCAAGCCACCTTCTGCCAGCAAAGCCTGGTCAAAAATAATCTGCGCCAGATCGTCAAAGTTGGCCGAGTCTAGTAGCTTTTTAACCAGTGGATGCTCGGCATTGACTTCCAGAATCGGCTTGACTTCTGGTACGGCTTGCCCAGC
>JBBAPP010000147.1:0-6323 GCA_040400775.1 Polaromonas sp.
CGCAAAAGCGGCGCTAAAAATGGCATCAAAAGCGACGCCAACACCACCTGCAAGCCCAATGCCAGCGCTGCATAAGCCCCTGCGTCTGGATTGACTTGCAGAGCGCGTGCTGCACCTATGCCGTGCGCGGCGGTACCCAGCGCAAAGCCGCGCGCCGCCCAGCCTTCGTGGGTGGTGGGTATGCGCATGGCATCAAACAGGTACCTGCCAGCCAGCGCGCCAACCAAGCCAGTGATGACAGCAAAAACGGCTGCCAGCGCGGGAATGCCACCCATTTTTTCAGCAATGCCCATAGCCACCGGTGCAGTCACAGATTTGGGGACCAACGAGAGCATCACCTCCAGCGGCAGACCTACAGCCCACGCAAACAACAGCGCCGAACCACTGGCCGCCAAGCCGCCCAACAGCGCTGCCAGCAGCAACCTGCCCCAGCGCAGGCGCAATTCAATACGCCGTTGCCACAGCGGCCACGCCAACGCCACCACAGCAGGCCCAAGTAAAAAATGGATAAATTGCGCACCTGCAAAGTAGGTCGGGTAAGTCACGCCCGAGAGTTGCAAGCTACTGGCCAGCACCACCACCGTCCACAGCACCGGGTTGGCCCAAGGCGCTTGCTCTAGGTGCGCATAAGCAGCTTGCGCCAGAACATAAACAACCAAAGTTGCGGTTAAGCCAAACAGTGGCGTCGCTGATAAATAAACCCAAAGTTCAACGAATTTAGGCATCTTCTGGTGCGTCGTTGCCGCTTTTTACCCACTGCAAACACAGCACGGTGACGGCCAAACCCACCAGCGTGGACAGCACAATCACCAGCAACATGCGCAGACCGTATTGACTCACCAGCGATAAATGGGTCATCACACCCACGCCGACTGGCACAAAAAGTAAGGAAAAGTGGGAAAGCAAAAAGTCTGCGCACTGGCCAACCGGCGCTCTCACCACCTGCCAGCGCAGTGCCAATAGCAGTAAAAGCATGCCTACTACCGGGCCGGGACAAGGTAAATTCAGTCCTCTTGACAGCAGCTCACCAAGTGACTGAAAAACCAATATCCAGGCAAAGCCACGCAGGGCTTGCATTTTTAAAATCTGGGTAAATCAGGGTGCGATATCTTGCCACCCCTGACCAGCATTTTTCCGTATTCCGCACAGCGATTCAATGTCGGAATCACTTTACCCGGGTTCAACAAGCTGCGGCTGTCAAACGCACGTTTGACACCAAACATTTGCTCGTTTTCTGCCGCAGAGAACTGCACGCACATCGAATTAAGCTTCTCCACGCCGACGCCATGCTCGCCGGTTACTGTGCCGCCCATGGCGACGCTGGTTTCCAAAATATCCGCACCAAACAACTCGCAGCGGCGCAACTGGTCAGCATCATTGGCATCAAACAAAATCAAGGGGTGCAAGTTGCCGTCACCCGCGTGGAACACGTTGGCGCAGCGCAGTTGGTATTTTTTCTCCATCTCAGCAATCGCCAACAAAATATCGGCGAGGCGCTTGCGCGGAATGGTCGAGTCCATGCACATGTAGTCGGGGCTCATACGGCCACTGGCAGGAAAAGCATTTTTGCGGCCAGACCAAAACTTCAAACGCTCGGCCTCGTTTTGGCTGACCGCAATCGCCGTTGCGCCGCAGCCTGTAAGAACGTCGATCATGCGGCCAATTTCCTCTTCAACCTCATCCACCGTGCCATCGCTTTCGCACAGCAAAATCGCTTCTGCCGTCAAGTCGTAACCGGCATGGACAAAGTCTTCGACCGCCGCCGTCATCGGCTTGTCCATCATCTCCAGCCCAGCGGGAATAATGCCTGCCGCAATTACCGCTGCGACGGCGTCACCGGCTTTACGCAAATCGTCAAAACTGGCCATGATGCAGCGCGCCAGTTGCGGTTTGGGAATCAGCTTGACAGTCACTTCAGTGGTAATGGCCAGCATGCCTTCACTACCAATGACAACACTCAGCAAGTCGTAGCCTGCAGCATCCAGCGCATCGCTGCCAAACTCGACTTCCTCGCCTTCAACCGTGAAGCCCTTGACCTTGGTGACGTTGTGCACCGTCAAGCCGTATTTCAGGCAGTGCACACCGCCTGAATTTTCAGCCACGTTGCCACCAATCGTGCAGGCAATCTGGCTGGACGGGTCGGGCGCATAGTACAGGCCGTACGGCGCAGCGGCTTCAGAGATGGCCAGGTTGCGCACGCCGCCCTGCACCACTGCAGTGCGGCTGCCAGGGTCGAGCTTCAAAATTTTGTTGAACTTGGCAAGCGATAGTGTGACGCCCAACTTGTGCGGCATGGCGCCGCCAGAAAGCCCCGTGCCTGCGCCGCGTGCCACCACGGGCACGTCGAGTGCGTGACAGGTTTTGAGCACGGCTTGGACTTGTGCATAGGTCTCAGGCAGCACCACCACCAACGGGCGCTGACGGTAGGCCGTCAGGCCGTCGCATTCGTAGGGTGTGGTGTCTTCGCTGTTAAAAAGCAGGGCGTGATCGGGCACCACTGACTTCAAGCTGCGCACCACCAGCGCTTGCCGGTCTGCCCGCTCGATGGAAAATTGCTGCTCTGCGCTCAAGGGTGCATTCATGGTCTAAATTCCTGTTGAAACGTAACTTTAGTGCATCCCACATGCTTTGGGTTGAAAAAATTTAACGTCAGGCTTGAAACTTGGCGCGATCAAGGCTTACTGAGGCGCGGCATGCAGGCTGAACGCAGCCTTGACGGCCTGGCGGCGACTTTGCCAGCTGCAGTCACAGCGCGCCCTCCTTGTTGCAGTCTGCTGCTAGGCTTGGGGGCAAATCATTGGCCATGTGGCCTGCGCCGCCCACGCCTTTAGCCCGCAGCAGTGCAAAGACAACGCCAAGGCAGCCATTGACATGCTGGTTCAAACAACGTTGTTTTTAATATAAATCAACTGCCCAAACTCTTGCGCAGCCATTCAACAAACGCTGCGCATTCCCATCGGTCCATCGCGCCGGTACGCCAACACAGGTAGTGCGCGTGTGGGCTAGGTATGTTGGCGGCGTACACCGCGTTGCTGCTCAGCCGAACCAGCGCGCCATTTTCAAGCCAAGGTGCGCCCAGCTTCAGACGGATCAGCGCAATGCCCATGCCCGCAGCAGCCGCATCACACATCAGGCCAATGTCGTTGAACTGCGAGCCCTCCATCGGCTCCGGCCAATCCAGGTGATGCGCCGCAAACCAGGTACGCCAGGGCTCCAGCGGCGAGCGCAGCAGGTTTTCACCTTCGATGTCTTGCAGCGTTTCAAACGGACCGTGGTCGCGCACATAGGCAGGCGACGCCAGCAGCGTGACCTCATCTTTCATCAGGCAAATATGCTCTACATCTGCATAGCGCCCGGTGCCAAAGCGAATCGTCAAATCAGCATCTTCAGCAACCACATCCAGCAACGGGATGGACACTTGCAGCGTCACATCAATTTCAGGATAAGCCTCCGTGAATTGACGCAGGCGTGGAATCAAAATTGACCGCGCAAACGTCGGCGTGACGGCCAGCCGCAGTTTACGCTTGCCGGGGTTGGCGCTTTGTCCCGCTGGGCCCGGGAATTTTTGCAGCGTGGCCAACCCATCGCGCACATGCGCCAAATATTCGCTACCTTCCGTCGTCAATGAAAAATCAGCCCGACCAAACAGCTTGGTACCAATGATTTGCTCCAGCTGTTTGACGCGGTGGCTGACGGCGCTGGGCGTGACACATAACTCTTCAGCGGCTTGCGTGACGCTGCGCAGGCGCGCCAAGGTCTCGAAAGTCAGCAGGCACTGGATGGGGGGGATGCGGGTGGTCATCTGTGTTGACTTTTGTGCCTACTCCCTCCCCTCGCGGGGGAGGCTGGGGTGGGGGCAAGCGCCGCGCGAAAGTATGCATTGCACGTGCTCCATCCCGGCCTTGCCCCAAAGGTTGAAGGTGTAAAAGAAAAAGGGGTCATTTGAATATCACGGTTTTATGGCCGTTCAGCAAAACACGGTGCTCGCTGTGCCACTTCACGGCCCGAGCCAGCACCCGGCTTTCAGTGTCCTTGCCGCGGGCGGTTAAATTTTCCACCGTGTCTTTGTGGTCCACCCGCGTCACGTCTTGCTCAATGATCGGGCCTTCGTCCAGATCTGCCGTGACGTAATGGGCGGTTGCACCAATCACCTTGACACCGCGAACGTGGGCTTGGTGATACGGCTTGGCACCTTTAAAGCTGGGTAGCATGCTGTGGTGAATATTGATGGCCCGGCCTGAGAGCTTTTTACACAGGTCATTGCTCAATACTTGCATGTAGCGCGCCAGCACCACCAGTTCTGCGCCTTCGCTTTGAATGATGTCAAGCTGTTTGGCCTCGGCCTGCGCTTTGCTGTCGGCTGTGACGCTGATGTGATGAAACGGCACGTTGTAGCTGGCCGCCAGTTGGTAAAAGTCACGGTGGTTGCTGATGATGGCACGCACGTCTATCGGCAGCAGGCCAGACTTCCAGCGAAACAAGATGTCGTTCAGGCAATGCCCGTCGCGGCTGACCATGATGACGGTACGCATGGCGTCCTGGGTCGAATGCAGCTTCCAGGCCATCTCAAACGGCTCAGCAAAGCTGGTCAGTTCCGCTGTGAGTTGCACATGAGTCAACTGGTCGCAAGCAAACTGCACCCGCATGAAAAACAAGCCTGTGGCCGGGTCGTTGTACTGGGCGGCTTCTTCAATGTTGCCGTTACGCTGCATTAAAAAACCAGAGACGGCATGCACAATGCCTATGCGGTCAGGACAGTAGAGGGTCAATATATAAGCGTGGGTCATAGAAGCATTATTCTCGCAGGTGGCGTGCAAACAGCATCAACCCTGCCAGAATGCAAGATTGACTTTGGAGAAACCACATGGCTTATCAAAACTTCAACATGGACCACCAGTGGTTGCCGTTCACGCCGAACCGCAGCTTTGCCAAAGACCCGCGCGTTTTTGTCGCCGCAGATGGCATGCTGTTTACCACCCACGACGGCAAGCAGGTGATTGACGGTATCTCCAGCCTGTGGTGCGTGGCGGCGGGCCACAACCGCAAACCGATCAACGAAGCGATCAAAAAGCAGCTTGACACACTGGACTACGCCACCGCTTTTCAGGCCAGCAATGACCAGGCTTTTGTTGCCGCTGAAATGATTGCCGACATGGCCCCAGGCGACTTGAACAAGGTGCTGTTTTGTAATTCAGGCTCAGAGGCGGCCGACACCTCACTTAAAGTCGCGTTGGCCTACCACCGCGCGCGCGGCGAAGGCCATCGTAATGTGTTCATTGGCCGCGAGCGTGGCTACCACGGCGTCGGTTTTGGCGGTATGAGTGTGGGCGGCATTCCGGCCAACCGCAAGGCCTACGGCACCGCCCTGCTGCCACGGGTGGACCACATGCGGTTTATCCATGACCCGGTGAACCATGCTTACATCCATGGTGAAGAACCGGTCTGGACGGAAGACCTGCTGCTGGAGCTTGAAAACCGGATTTTGCCGCTGCACGACCCCAGCAACATTGCAGCCGTCATCATCGAGCCTATTTCAGGCAGCGCAGGCTGGTATTTGCCGCCGCAAGGCTACGTCAAGCGGCTACGCGAGATTTGCGACAAGCATGGCATTTTGCTGATTTTTGACGAAGTCATCACCGGCTTTGGCCGTCTGGGCTGCAACTTTGGCGCTGACTTTTACGGCGTAGTCCCCGACATGCTGAACTTTGCCAAATGCGTGACCAACGGCGTGATTCCGCTGGGCGGCGTGATTTGCTCTGACCGCATTTACGACACCATGATGGGCGCCAACTCCAACGCGCCCGAGCATGCGATTGAGTTTTTCCACGGCTACACCTACTCCGGCCACCCGGTGGCGTGCGCCGCGGCGATTGCCACCCTGCATTTGTTCAAGCAAGACAACTTGTTTGAGCGCGCGGGCCAGATGGGCAAAGTGCTGGGCGAGGCCATGCACAGCGGTTTGAAGGGCTTGCCCAACGTCATCGGCATTCGCACGCTAGGCCTGGCTGGCGCTGTGGAGCTGTCATCGCTTGCAGGCGCGCCGGGCAAACGCGCTTTTGATATTTTCATGACCTGCTACCACCACGGCGTGCTGGTGCGCCCAGCGGGGGAGAACCTGGTGGTTTGCCCACCCTACATTGTCGAAAAGGAACACATTGACAAGATTGTGAATGTGCTGGGCGATGCGATTCGCAAACATGCTTGAGCAGCTTAAAACTGTAAAACGCTTTGATTAATCAACGCTCCTTGAAAAAGCAATTGACCGCTGGCAGCCCTTTGGCAGACCGCATGAAGGTTCAGCTTTTGAGCGTAGCTGGCGATCA
>JBBAPP010000148.1:0-4366 GCA_040400775.1 Polaromonas sp.
CGCCATACGCTGAAACAGCCCACCAGGCAGCCGCGTAATAAAACCGTCAAGCTCAAGTTCCAGCAGCTTGGCTTGCAGCTCGGGTGTGGGCAAGCCAGTACGGGCTTGCAGCGCGTCCAGGCTAACGATGTCATAGCCCAGGGCGGACAGGAAAGAAGAATCTCCTTCAGTTGAAGATGACGAGACGCCCTCAGCTGCTTCGCCATCATCATCATCCAGCATCGGAGTGATGGAAGAAAGAGGCATCTTCAATTCTTCCATCACGTCTTGCGCCGTTTCCACCAGCTTGGCGCCTTGTTTGATCAGGTAATGGCAGCCACGCGACTGCGGTGAGTGGATGGAGCCGGGAATAGCAAACACGTCTTTGCCCTGCTCGGAGGCCAGCCGCGCTGTGATGAGTGAGCCCGATTTGAGTGCAGCTTCCACCACCAGCGTGCCTACCGACAGACCCGAAATAATGCGGTTGCGTCTGGGAAAGTTGGCGTTGAGTGGCGGCGTACCAATGGGGAATTCGCTAATGATCAAACCTTGCGCGGCAATGCGGTGCGCCAGTGCCAAATGCTTTTTGGGGTATACGCGGTCAAGTCCGGTGCCGACAACGGCAATCGTCGTACCGCCGCCTAACAAAGCGCCGTCATGCGCTGCGCCGTCCACGCCCAGCGCCAGGCCAGAGACAATGCACAAGCCTTGCTCTGCAAAGGCTTTGGCAAACTGCCGGGCATTCGCTTCGCCTTGTGGTGTGGGGTTGCGGCTGCCGACAATTGCCAAATTAGACGCTACATTATTTATAGCTGCTTGCCCTTTATTTAAATGGCTTCCCATCATATACAGTAGCAACGGCGGGTCTTCAATGTTCAGTAGCGAGGTCAGGTAGTGGGCGCTGCCAATCGGTGCTACTGCGCGGTCAGCAGCGGCGCTAAGCCAATCAAGCGTGGCTTGCAGCAACTCGGCCAGCCTGGGCGGGACGACGGTGATGGCGTTGACCAGTCTGTCGCTACCCAATTGGCGCAAAGCTGCTTCGCTTTGTTCAAAAACAGCTTCGGCAGAGCCAAAAGCCGCCAGCAGTTTGCGTGCGGTGTCGTTACCGACACCAGGCGACAGCGTCAGGCGTAGCCAAGCTTTGAGTTCCGTGCGCTCCAAAACGATTAGCCTGCTGAGGCTTTACCTTGGGTTGACGATGCGGTCGCCAACCTTCACGCCGTCGGTGACTTGCAACACCAGTGCATAAGACAGGTTTTCATAGGGGCGAAAAACCATCAGCAGACCATTGCGCTCGCTGGGCAGTTTAATCTGGGCTTTGGCGTTGTCGGTGCGGTCAGTCAGGCCTTCGCCATCCTTCAAAATGGCCATTACGTGGCCGACTTCGAGGCCGTCTTTGGTGCCCCGATTAACCACGACCACCTGGTTTTCAGCGGCAAAACGCACGCCGCTACCGTAAACCGACACGATTTGCCCAGTCATTGCCGCGGCGGGTGCGCGCGGCATGTAGTTTTGTGAGGTGCGCCCTGGCTCACGCACCAGCCTGTCACCAACACGCATTTCTTCTTTGGCCAGCACAATGTCAATCGTGGCGGGAACGATCTCGCTGGTGGTTTTGCCATCTTTGTTCAGCACCCGCTGAACGGACTCACCGCGCACCAGCTTGGCTTTACCAACAAACTGCGCTTCATAGCCCAAAATCACGCCCGTGGTCGGGTCTTTCAGCGGCGTGGCATTGCGAAACACGCGGTAGTCCAGCGGCTGGCCGGTCGCATCGCTCAGCGGCTGGCCAACGCCGCCAGCCGCGTCGTCGCCGCGCGCATACGCCCTGTCGCCACGGCTGAGCAGCACGCGACCTTCTTGCCCGGCCACAATGCGCGGGGTGGCGCGAAAGGCAGCGGCGTCGACAATCATTGGCTCGGCCAAAAACGCCTCGATGGCGTTGGCGTCCAGCGTGGGAATAGAGGCTTGCGCCAGTGGTTCAAAACGTGTGCGTGGCAACAGCTTGACGCTATGCGTCGGCGGGCCATCATTGGCACCTGCCTGGCGCGCCCTCAGGGTGGCGCGGCCATTGGTTTGGTCAAGTACCAGTTGCTGGCCGGGGTAAATGCGGTGCGGGTTTTGGATGTCCTCCAGGTTTATTCCCCACAGCTCGGGCCAGTGCCATGGCGTTTTAAGGAACACACCAGAAATAGCCCACAAGGTGTCGCCGCCCTTGACGGCGTAGCTGTCAGGTGCGTTGTGTGCAAGGTCTGCCAGCGGCACACCGGTTTGCAACGCTTGGGTGGAGGTCGCTTTCTGGTTGGGCGTGATGAAAAGGCTTTGCGCCTGTAGCGCGCAAGCAGCGCCCGCGAGCACCAGCGCCAGGCCAAGGCGATTCAAGGGTATGAAATGTAAAGAATGACCAGAATTGTTGTTCATCTTGGTGACTTTTGGTGCTGGTTTATCTTGACAAAGTACCATAGATTTTGTTCCTAAGCATTTGATTAGGCAACGCAAATAAGAATTTGCATGGCCTTGCGCCTCTAAAAGAGCTAAAAATTTGCGAAAATAGCAAAAATTTAGTTGCCCACATGACCCAACTCACCATCCTTCGTTACCCTGACCCCCGCCTGCACACCGTGGCCAAACCGGTGGCTGTCGTCGATGCACGCCTGCAAACCCTTGTCCATGACATGCTCGAAACTATGTACGCCGCTGACGGCATTGGCCTGGCCGCCACCCAAGTCAATGTGCATGAGCGCCTGATTGTGATGGACGTGAGCGAAGAGCGCGACCAGCCGCTGGTGCTGATCAACCCTGAAATCATCTGGGCCAGCGACGAGAAAAAGATCAATGACGAAGGCTGCCTGTCCGTACCCGGCATTTACGACGGCGTGGAGCGTGCAGCCGCGGTGAAAGTGCAGGCGCTCGATTTAGACGGCAAAACGCAAACCCATGAAGCCAACGGCTTGCTGTCGGTATGCATTCAGCACGAGATGGACCACTTGATGGGCAAGGTATTTGTTGAGTATTTGTCGCCGCTCAAACGCAACCGTATCAAGACCAAGATGATCAAGCAGATCAAAGCCGACGCGTAGGCCAGCTGATGAAGATCACATGAGGGTCATCTTCGCGGGCACACCCGAGTTTGCCCGCGTTGCGCTTGAAGCACTACACGCAGCGGGCTTTGAGATTGCGCTGGTATTGAGCCAGCCCGACCGACCCGCCGGGCGCGGCATGAAGTTGCACGCTTCGCCCGTCAAGCAGTGGGCTCTGACACACGACATACCTGTTGCCCAGCCGCGCAGCTTGCGGCTAGATGGCAAATACCCGGATGACGCGCTGGCAGCCAAGCTGGCGATTGAAGCCGTCCATGCCGACGTGATGGTGGTGGCCGCTTATGGTTTGATACTGCCGCAGTGGTTGCTGGATACGATGTCCAGGCCATTTTTCGACGCGCAGCACCTAGAAAAATTAGCCCCCTCAGGGGGCAGCGTATTAGACGCAGTGAAAAGCGTGGGGGCCAGTAAGTTGGGTTGCCTTAATATTCACGCATCGTTGTTACCCCGCTGGCGCGGCGCAGCGCCGATTCATCGGGCGATCGAAGCGGGGGATTCAGAGACCGGCATCACCATCATGCAGATGGACGCTGGGCTGGACACGGGCGCGATGCTGCTGGTAGAAAAACAGGCGATAGCAAAGCAAGACACCACGCCGGCCCTGCACGACAAGCTGGCTTTGCTGGGTGGTCGATTAATTGTGGAAGCGCTTGAAATCGCGGCTTGTGGCAGCTTCACACCAGTTGTTCAACCGCTTGAAGGCATCAGCTACGCCTACAAAATTGAAAAGCCTGAAGCACACATCGACTGGCAGCAAAGCGCCGCTGTGATTGAACGCCGCATTCGCGCTTTCAATCCCTTTCCAGGTGCATCCAGCGTTCTCAATGGCGAGGTAATTAAACTTCAGAATGCGCATATTTCAGAAGCATATTACACACGTGAAACAAGCGTTGGCGTCATACTGAGCATTCAAGACGAAGGTATTGATGTGGCCACAGGCGACGCTGTACTGCGTATCACGCAGCTGCAAAAATCTGGCGGCAAATCGCTGCCAGTGGCGGATTTTTTACGTGGCTTTTCCGTCACGCCCGGCATGGTGTTTACCTCACCCGCCGCCTTGCCATGACGGCGCTGTACAAACATCCCGACTTCAAGCGCGGCATTCTGGACATGGCATCCGCTGCCCCAGGCATTGCTGCCTGGGGCTTGATGACCGGCGTGGCCATGATCAAGTCAGGCCTGAGCTTGACTGAAACCTTGCTGATGTGCGTGTTGGTGTTTGCGGGCAGCTCGCAGTTGGCGGCCTTGCCGTTGATGCTGGCGGGCGCGCCGATGTGGGTGGTGTT
>JBBAPP010000148.1:4466-6287 GCA_040400775.1 Polaromonas sp.
CCCATGCGTTGGGGCTTGGGGTTTGCCGCTGTTTTGGCGTTAACGGGCATTTTGTGTTCGCTGGCTACCACCCAATTGAGGGTTGTTTCGTTGGGCATTTCAGGCGCGGCGGCTGTCGCGGCATTTGCACTGCCCTTCAAGCTGAATATTTTGGTGGCGATTGCGGCCGCTGTAGCGGTGTGTCTGCTGCTGGAAAAGACCCAACCGCCCCGCCCTGTGCATCACAAACCATGAACCAGACCGACCCGTGGACAGTTGTCACCATCATCGGCTTAGCGCTGGTAACGGTGGTGACGCGTTCGTTTTTCTTTTTCTCCAGCAAGCCCTGGCATCTACCGAGCTGGGCTGAGCGCGGTTTGCATTACGCACCGATTGCCGCACTGGCAGCGGTTGTAGTGCCTGAAGTCATGATGACGCAAGGGCAGTTGATTTCAAGCCTGAAAGATGCACGGCTTTATGCGGTAGCGGCGGGGGCGCTGTGGTTTTACTGGCGCAAGGGCGTGCTGGGAACGATTGTTCTGGGTATGTCGGTTTATCTCCCGCTTCACATCGGCCTGGGCTGGTAACTAGCGCAGCAGACGACGGGCCGCATGGGCAGCTTTTACAATCCAGCCCATGAACTTCATCCGCTTTACAGACTTGTGTGCGCAGGGCCAAATCAATGGCCAGCGCGTTTTTATCCGTGCTGACCTCAACGTGCCGCAAAATGCCGAAGGCAACATTACCGAAGACACCCGGATTCGCGCGTCGCTAGCCTGCATCCAACTCGCGTTGGACAGCGGCGCCAGCGTCATGGTCACTTCGCACCTGGGCCGGCCGACTGAGGGGCAAATCAAAGCGGCGGATTCACTCGCACCCGTGGCTAAGCGCTTGGGTGAAATGCTCGGCAGAGATGTACCACTGCTAGTCGATTGGGTCGACGGCGTAAGCATCCAACCCGGCGAGCTGGTGATGCTGGAGAACTGCCGCTTCAACATTGGTGAAAAGAAAAACGACGAGGCCTTGTCCCGTAAAATGGCCGCGCTGTGCGATGTGTTTGTACACAACGCTTTTGGCACTGCGCATCGCGCCGAGGCATCCACCTACGGGATTGCCCAGTACGCAAAAGTTGCCTGCGCCGGGCCACTGCTGGCAGCCGAGATGGACGCCATATCAAAAGCGCTGACCAATCCGCGCCGACCGCTGGTGGCGATTGTGGCGGGCAGCAAGGTATCGACCAAGCTGACGATTTTGAAGGCGCTGGCCGCCAATGTAGACCAGTTGATCGTAGGCGGCGGCATTGCCAACACCTTCATGCTGGCGGCGGGTTTGAACATCGGCAAAAGTCTTGCGGAACGCGATTTGTTGGCTGAAGCTAGCGCCGTGATTGAAGCCATGAAAGCGCGCGGCGAAAAATTAGGCAACCCAAGCGTTGCGGTACCTATTCCTATCGATGTCGTCACCGCCAAAAGCTTTGCCGTTGATGCGCCCGCCAGCATCAAGGCCGCAACCGACGTGGCTGACGATGATTTGATCCTCGACATCGGCCCCAAAACCACCGCCATCCTGGCCGCGCAGTTGATGGCTGCAGGTACCATCGTCTGGAACGGGCCGGTCGGGGTGTTTGAGTTTGAAGCTTTCTCGCACGGCACCGAAGGCATCGCCAAAGCCATTGCAGCAAGCACCGCGTTTTCAATCGCAGGCGGCGGCGACACCGTGGCCGCGATTGCCAAGTATGGCATTCAAAGCCAGGTCGATTACATCTCAACCGGCGGCGGCGCTTTTCTGGAAGTGCTCGAAGGCAAGACGCTGCCGGCGTTTGAGATTTTGCAGAAGCGGGCT